>JAUWOH010000445.1 GCA_030612225.1 Desulfobacteraceae bacterium | reverse complement strand
GGTACTTCGAAAATAAGTTCATCGTGTACAGACAAAAGCATCGCAGATTTCATATTTTTTTCCTTAAATGCTTTGTCCACTTTTATCATGGCAACTTTAATCAGGTCGGCCGCAGAGCCCTGAATCGGGGTGTTTATAGCTGTTCGCTCGGCAAACTGGCGAATATTTCTGTTTGAACTGTTTATATCCGGCAGGAGACGGATTCGGCCGAGCAAAGTACTTGTCTGTTTTGTTTTTATGGCTTCCTCGATGGTTGTGTCTATAAATTTCTTAACGCCCTTATACCTTGCAAAATAGTTGTCGATGTAGGTTTTAGCCATCTTCCGGCTTATTGCAAGCTGCTTTGAAAGGCCAAAGGGGCTCATGCCGTATATGATTCCGAAATTTATCGCCTTGGCTTGCTGCCTTAGTTCCGGTGTAAGAAATGACGGAAAAACCTGGAATACCTCTGCTGCGGTCCGCATATGGATATCTTCATCTTCCATAAACGCTTTTATCAGGATTTGATCATCGGAACAGTGGGCCAGTATTCTAAGCTCTACCTGGGAATAATCGGCAGACACAAGATGCCATCCTTTTTTAGGAACAAACGCCCTGCGTATTTCTCTCCCCTCATCCGTCCTGATGGGAATATTCTGGAGATTAGGGCTCGAACTGCTCAGACGTCCTGTAGCGGTAACGGTCTGATTAAAGGAAGTATGGATACGGCCTGTCTCCGGATGTGCCAGATCGAGCAGCGCATCCGTATAAGTTGATTTCAGTTTGGCCAGAGTTCTGTGTTTAAGTATCAGTGCAGGAAGCTCATTATTCCGGGCGAGTTCTGTCAGAACATCAACGTCTGTGGAAAAGCCTGTCTTTTTCTTAGTCTTCTTTCCTGGCGGCAGTTTAAGCTTATCAAAAAGAATATGCCCGAGCTGCTGGGTGGATTTTATATTGAATCTTTCCCCTGCAACCTCATATATGTTTTTTTCAAGCGTTTCGAGTTTCATTTCAAATGTCTTTGACAGGCTGTGAAGTTTATCTTTATTAACACATATCCCGTTCATCTCCATTCTCATTAAAACAGACACAAGGGGCATTTCAACTTTTTCAAAAAGTTCCGTCAGACCCGCCTTGTTTAACTCAGGACCTAAAACCTTACAGGCCATTAGTGTAATATCAGCATCTTCACATGCATAGGGGACTGCTTTTTCTATAGGAACCTGTGCAAAACCGGAAGCATTTTTTCCTTTCCCGACAACTTCCTTGTATGTAATTGTTCTATGATCCAGAAAATCAAGGGCGATCTGATCCAGGTTGTGAGCCCTTTTTGATGGATTAATCAGGTAAGATGCCAGCATTGTATCAAAAACAACACCCTCCAGATTTATTCCGTGACGGTCAAGAACTATCCAGTCATATTTTATATTCTGGCCGATCTTTTTAATATCCGGATTTTCAAGCACCGGTTTCAAAAGATCTATAACATCTTTAAGTGCAACCTGCTCAGGCATATCCGGGTAATCATGGGCGCATGGAATATAAAAAGCTTCATCGGCTTTCATAGAAAATGATAAGCCTACAAGATTTGCTTTCATGGGGTTTTTTGAAGTTGTTTCGGTATCAATTGCAAAAACCTGTGCTGTCTTTAGCCTGGAAATAAGATCTGAAAGTTCTTCAATGCTGTTAACTAATCGGTAATCCTTTTTGCTTAAATCGGCCTTTACAGGAAATGTTTGTTGCAACTGTCTGAATTCCAGGTCTTTGAACAGCTTTGCCAGTTTAGCATTATCCTGCTCTTTGAATTCAAAATCCTGTGGGTTAAATTCCATTGGCACAGAGGTATCTATTGTAACAAGCTCACGGCTCAAGAATGCCTGTTCCCTGTATTTTACCAGGTTTTCATGCTGTTTTTTCTTTGTTATTCTATCGACCTTTTCATAAAGATTCTTCATACTCCCAAAGGTTTTGATCAAAGAAAGTGCGGTTTTGGGGCCGATTCCGGGTACGCCGGGGATATTATCCGCTGTGTCGCCGGAAAGTCCCATAACATCAATCATCATGCAGGGTTCAACCCCGTTTGCTTCCCTGATACTTTTTTCATCAATGGTCTTATTCTTCATTGGATCCCAGATGATCGATTTTTCTGTTACAAGCTGCATGAAATCTTTATCACCTGTTACCATGATCACTGAAAACCCGTTTTTTTCAGCCATATTAGCACAGGTTCCAATCAAATCATCAGCCTCAAAACCGGGCATTTCAATTGCAGGAAGATTGAACCCTGTAGTTACTTCCTTTATATAAGGAATTTGAACCGACAAATCTTCCGGCATTGGTGGACGATTCGCCTTATATTCTTTATAAATTTCATGCCTGAATGTCGGCCCCTTTGAATCAAAAAACATCCCGATATATTCAGGAGAACGATCTTCGATAAGTTTTAAAAGCATCCGTGTAAATCCGAATACCGCATTAGTTGGAAGTCCCTTTGAATTAGAAAGGTCCCGGACAGCATGATAGGCACGGTAAATATAAGCGCTTCCGTCTACCATATATATTGTTTTTTCATTTTTCATTTAAATTTTTCTCTGATATTAAAAACTAATCACGAAAACACGAAATTAGGAAAGCACGAAATTAAAACCAATAGTAATTTGAATAATATCTTTTTCGTGTTTTCGTACTTTCGTGTTTTCATGATAAAAAGATTTTTTTGACCAATTTTCGTCAATTTTCGTCTGTTGTGAAAGTCTGTTTATTTTGATAACCTGTTTTCACTAAATATGTCAACAATTGCAGA
>JAUWOH010000242.1 GCA_030612225.1 Desulfobacteraceae bacterium | reverse complement strand
GCACAACACGACAATTCTTTTTTAACCTTTCGGGTAGGACCGTATTGTTTAGCTGTTCCGGCAGTGGATGCAGAAGCTATCATTACAATGCCGGAAATCAGATCTGTCCCCCTTACGCCTGATTCTGTGGCAGGCGTGTTTTCACATCGCGGAAAAATTACAGTAGTTATCAGCCTTAAGCGTAAATTCGGCATGAAAGAATCAGATGACAGATCAACCGGCCAGCTAATTATATCGCGAATAAGCACAGGCTTGACGGCATTTACGGTTGACGAGGTTCTGGATATCATTCCTGCTTCAGGGTTAAATTTCAGCACCTTGCCGGCACTTGGCATGGTCACTGCGTTCGATAGGTTTGCAGTCAAAAATGACGAAATAATTTTGCACACTGATTTTGAACTTCTCTGCCGGCTTGAAGATTCAGACGAACTTGCAGATTCGCTGAAAAGCTTAACAAGTGCTTTAAAACCAAAGTCGGACCCCGACAAACCCTTGCCTGACGAAAATATCCCTGTATCAGAAAGTCACTCTCAGACCACCCCTGAGGAGAAAGCAAAGCAAGAGAGCATCATCCATTCAACCAGCCCTGATTCTTTAGATGCTGCCGGCAAGCATCCAGGCATTGGTACTGAAAAATCTTCAAAACAAAAATCCCGGACGTCCGGGGAAAGAGTTTTATTAAAGCCTGGAATCAGAGCAGCTCGAAAAGCAATACCATATAAAGCCCGAACTGTTCAGAGAAAAATTCCGGTCGAACGCAGATTGTCCGCAAACGACCAAACCGCCTATGAACAGCCCAAAAGATACCTTCGTCTCGCTTTTGTCGGAGTCTTAGTCCTGGCTATCATTTTTATTTCCATAATATGGCTGTGGCCTGAAAGCGATCAGGATCTGAAAGTAGCGTATAGAAGTAAGGAACCGGCTGTTAATTACATCCGGGATACTTCTATAAAGTCTGTATATTTGCCTCAACCCTTGGTGTCGGGCGATACTTCGGAGATCTTGATTGATGCCGCCGATGTACTCGAAAATAAGGATGATGAAGTTTTTAAAACAGAGGAACCTGCTGATACAGACCGGATGTCGCTGGTAGCGGAAGAAAAATTTACCGGAACAATTAAAAAAAGCAATACGGATTTTCTGACGCCACAGGCAAGTAAGGAAGTCCTGAGAATCGAAACAGACGATTTCACGCTGACTATAGAGCGCCCACAGTCACACAAAACAGAACCGACATCGAAACTCGAGCAAAAGCCTGTTGACGAAGATGAAAATTCACAGATATTAAAAACTGCAAAACAACAACCTTTCAAAACAGAACAAGCACAGCCGGGAAAAATGGATGAAACGATTTCAACGCATGTCGCAGTCGGAATAACAGAAATCATACATTTTGTTGTAAAAGGCGATACTTTGTGGGATATTGCTGCAAGATATCTTGGCGATCCTTTCCTTTACCCGGAACTGGCAAAGCTGAGCCTAATAAAAGACCCGGATCTTATTTACCCTGGAGACCTGATTCGCATCACTATTAAAAAACAGCCTGTTATGGAAAAGGCCGATATTTAAGTTTGATGGCGTCGTAGAAAGTCCCATCTACTGCGTTGCAGCGGTTTTTCAGAAACTCGGCATACTACTTGTATTGCCTCGTCTCTGAAAAGCCACTGCGCCTTGCACCCCAAGGGCACTTCCTGCGGGGCGTATATAGAACTTTCTGCTTAGCACCCCAAGGGCATTTCCTGCGGGCACCATCGGTTATACTTTTTACAAGACCGTCAAGTTTGATGGCGTTGTAACAAGGGAAGATCTTTCCTTTCAACACTTTAGCAATTTAAATTATGCTCTTAAAAACTTTCAATTTTATTAAAATCGATATCTGGAGGATTCGACTAAAAGGCCTTCCTTCTACAAAAGCATTTTTTTTAAGGCAGCTTCGGATTATTCTGCTGGCCATACGCAAATTTGGTGAAGACAAATGCCTGTTAAGAGCTTCCGCTCTAACTTTTTATTCACTTCTTTCCATCGGTCCGGTGGCAGCGCTGGCTCTTGGGATAGCCAAAGGTTTCGGGTTTGAAACTCTTTTGGAAAAGTGGCTTTTCGACAAATTCCCAGGACAGGAAGAAGTGCTTTTGAAGATTATTGACTATGCAGGAAGACTTATCGAAAACACACAAGGCGGTATGATCGCAGGTTTCGGTGTGGCGGTTTTGTTCTGGTCTGTTCTAAAGGTGCTGGGGCATATTGAAAGTTCATTTAATGATATCTGGGGTATAAGAAAGTCTCGCGCTTTTAAAAGAAAAATCAGCAATTATCTTTCTTTTATGCTTATCACTCCTATTCTTGTCATAATGTCCAGCAGTCTCCCTGTTTTCATAACTACCCAGATCGCTGTGATAACAGAAAAAGTCGGTCTGATAAAGATGTTCAGCCCTTTGATTTTCTCTGGTTTAAAATTTTTACCCTATTTCCTGCTTTGGGCACTTTTTACTTTTATTTATATTTTGATGCCGAACACGAAAGTTAATTTCAGGTCCGGCTTGCTGGCCGGTGTTGTGGCAGGTACTATTTATCAGCTTGCCCAGGTGGGATATATATATTTACAGGTAGCAATTGCCAGAAACAATCCTGTATATGCCAGTCTTGTTGCATTACCACTTCTCTTGATATGGCTTCAAGCGAGCTGGGCAATTATTCTTATTGGTGCCGAGGTCTCTTTTGCACACCAGAATGTCGATATGTATGAATTTGAACCCGATTATCTTAAGATAAGTCCGCATTTTAAGAAACTGCTTTCCCTTCAGATTGCACACCTGTTAATAAGCAACTTTTCTAAAGGAGATAAACCTTTAAACGCCGCACAAATATCACATACCCTTGAAATTCCTGTTCGTGTGGTGCGTCGGATATTAGATGAACTCGTGGATTGCAAAATTGTTTCCGATATGAAAACAGATGAATATGCAGAATTCACATATCAGCCCGCTCTCGATATTAACCTGTTGACCATAAAATATATAATTGATGCTCTTGATCAAAGAGGTGTAAGCCATATCCCTGGTGCTCATACTGAAGAACTGGAAGCGCTGTCGGGAACTTTAAAAGAACTCGGAGACGCAATTGAGCATTCTCAGGCAAACAGACTGTTAAAAGACATATAAGCGCTCACAGACACCGCACCTGCGCGTGATCAGGGCAATCAGCATAGTAGACTATAGCTGATAGCCCTGGTCACGCACATCTGCAGCACCTGTGAACGCTTACAGAACGCAGATTGTGTAACCTTATAAAACATTGTTGACGCAAAAGTCTTTACGGTGTAATGTATACATAAAAAGGAGGTGTATACGATGGGGACTGTCACCTTATCTACGAGATTGACTTCGGATGAAACTCAAAAAATCGATGAACTTGCATCTGATCTCGGGCTTGACAGGGGCGCTCTGCTAAAGCAATTGATCCGCAAAGGATATATGGAGTTTCAAACACGTCGGGCGCTTGATCATTATCGTCGGGGCTCCATAACCCTTTCGCGAGCTGCAGAAATAGCAGGACTCAGTTTACGGGATATATTGCTTCGGCTGCCTGAGGAATCCGTTGAATTGAACTATGATTTGAAGGAACTCCAGCGGGATTTAGGAGCTATATGACATGATCGTTGTTGCCGATGCCGCTCCACTAATATTTCTTGCTAAAATCAACCAACTGGTTTTGATTCCGATGTTTTGCGATGGGGAGATTCTTGTACCTTCAAAGGTCCGGCACGAAATCCTGGGCCTGGGAATCCCGCCGGATGAAGAGCGGTTGCTGGCGGCCTTTTTATCTAAATGCAAAGTGGCCGGTGTAAAGAAGCCTGATGTTTTCGCGAAGGCCCTGAGTTTTGCCGACAATTGTGTGCTGACATTGGCGTGCAAATCCAAGGCCGATGTTCTCATTGCCGATGACCGGCTGCTTCGAAAAGTAGCAATCATGGAGGGGATACGTGTCATAGGGACTCTCGGCATTTTAATTTGGGCTACCCAAAAACAGCTTGTATCTTCAAAAAAAGCGCATCATTTGTTGAACGAACTCGTGGAAGAACACAGTTTTAGAATCAGCACAGCCGTTTACGAAGTTGCTTTAAGTGCGATCTTCGGAGATCAATTTGGATAAACATTTATGGAGCGTTCGCGCCGGGAAAGCCCGCATAAAGTGGACGGCTTAGCAACGCCTTTGATACGGTGTTTTTTGCCCGAAGCCACCACCGGTATCTGCCTTTCGTGGAGCATGCCCCCAGATCGTGGGACAGAGCTGGATGTTTTCAATCCCGTGTAATATTAAAGCCTTCCTTCTTCAACCCCGTGGCATGCGACGTAAGCCTTAGAGTTTACAGGAGCAAATTGGGGAACTTCCTTCATGCATCTTTCATTGGCGTACAGGCAACGGCCGTGAAAGAAACATCCTGATGGGAGTTTGATGGGGGTTGGAACCTCTCCTTTTAGCTTGATATGTTTTTCTTTACGCTGCCCGAGGTTTGGGATGGCACTAAGCAAGGCCTGAGTGTAAGGATGTTTTGGTGATTCGAACAGTTCTTTTGCAAGTGCAAGTTCACAGAGGGAGCCAAGGTACATGACTGCAACGCGAGTGCTGATGTGTTCGACAACCGAAAGATCATGGGTGATAAACATATATGTCAAACCGCGTTTTTCCTGGGCTTCCATCATAAGGTTTAAAATCTGTGCCTGAATGGATACGTCTAGGGCCGATACCGGCTCGTCAGCCACAATGAACTCTGGATCAACCATCAAAGCCCTGGCGATACTGATCCGCTGTCTCTGACCGCCGGAAAATTCATGAGGATAGCGATCTGCCCACTTTGGATCAACGCCAACCTGTTCCATAACCACGGCAACCCGGTCCTTAACCTCGCTTGAAGATATGTTTTTATTATGAAAAACAACCGGTTCCTCTAAAGTCTGGCGTACAGTCTTACGGGGATTTAAGGATGCGTATGGGTCCTGGAAAATCATTTGCATTCTTGTTCGATATGGAAGCATCTGCTGTGGGGTCAGGTTATCAATTCTATCATTTTTGTAATATATCTCTCCGCTTTCAGGAGGATAAAGTCCAAGGGTGGTTCGAGCCAGAGTCGATTTTCCGCAGCCGCTTTCTCCCACCACAGAAAATGTCTCACCCGGATAAATTGTAAAACTGACGTCATTGACAGCTTTTACAATGGTTCTCTTCCGAACCACACGCCCTTTGTCTATTGCAAGCTGTTCAAGGAA
>JAUWOH010000006.1 GCA_030612225.1 Desulfobacteraceae bacterium | reverse complement strand
ACAATTTAAGGATAAATGCTTTCTGAACTAATTCGTGAAAAATGTCACTCATGGAATTTACAAAGATAGTTTGAGGTTTTTTCCATTTCAGTGGCAACTCAGTTGCATGTGGGTGAGTTATTTTAAAGCCGTTACGATAATTTGTTTGTCCCATAGCTTTTAATCTTTTAGCCATTCTTTCGGCATAGCAGTTTTTACACCCCGGACTTATTTTAGAACAGCCCGTAATGGGGTTCCACGTAGATTCTGTCCATTCAATAGATGAGTTTTTTGACATTATTACCGGCAATGGCATCAATATAAGCAAACCGAAAGTTTTGCTTATTCATAATGGTAGCATAAGCTTTCAGGTATTTTTCTACCAGTTTGAGTTTTTCTTCTGTCCAGTTACCTCCGAATCCATGAGTTTCTGTCATTTGGATTTTTTCCTTTTGTTTTTAGGCTTTTCCCATTTATTTATAGTTCGCAATTAATTCCCTTCCACGATTTTGATCTTGGAGCGTATAGAGGCACGTTAAACTATTAAACTTTCGCGGTGTGAAGGAAAAATAAGTTGATAGGTTTAGTCGTCCTCTGTCCCCTCCTATGCTTATCCTCCTTGCGGAAGTTCACACAAACAGCTTTTCCTCCATTTCACAACAACTGCTTTCTCAAGAATAGACCGGATCGAATCAGGGACTACTGGCGGTTCCTGGGATGTAAGCTTCTTGGCGATGTACCTCGCAATCAAGGGCTTCCCAGAATCACGCCCCATTGCCTTCCTTGCCTCAGCTGTCAGCTTCTCAACATCCGGTATTTCGGTTGCAAGATCCGTTTCCCATTTATTCGGAAAACAAGCCACGTTAACACCAATTGATATCTTATCTGGAGGATCGGTATCTTCGCCCAGCAGCTCAAGAAGTTCCTTCGATTTGTCCACAATATTCTTAGTATCATTGTCTTTGTCATAATCGAAAAGCATGAAGCACGGTATGCCCAACTCATTGAAGATCCGGTAGAGCCTGTCCATAGTTCCTTTTCCCCCGGAATCGACCACGCTTATATTCAAAGAGTCTAATGGGTGGCCAGCAGTTTCAGCATAGATAGGCAAAGCGTACTGCTCCGTCGCCCCTTCAACAAGAATGATGCTTTTCGCAAAAAAACCTTCGCTCCGGTTAGGATGGTAGGCATGGGAATACAATTCCCGCATAGAATCATCAGTAGCGTTTATATCATGTCTGGCCTTCAGATCTTTGATCATAGCCTCCATAGGTAATTGCCAAACCACGCTGCTGACCGTGCTTTTTTCATCAATTTTTTCCTGGATCGACTCGACACGTATGACCTCATCAAAATAAGCAACATCCAAAAGCAACGAAGAATGAGTGGAAAATATCACCTGGTCGCCCTTGTCAGCTATCCCCCTGAAGACCCTTCGAATGTTTCGTTGAGCCTGTGGATGCATATATAATTCAGGTTCCTCAACGGAAAAAATCATAGGCTTCTTTTTCTTATCGCCTGCGCCGGTCACAAGCTCGGAATAACAGCGCAAGATCGAAAAAATAATAGCCCGCTGAAGTCCATGCCCTTTATTCGAAACCATGTTCCGGAAACCATCATCCGCAAACAGATGAGGCGTCGTTAGAAGCGTCTCGACTGAAGGGGCCTGAAACTCAATCTCAAGATCACAGGCCATGTATTCCTTCAAGACCTCGTTCAGCTTCCTTTCTGCCTCCACAATGCTTTCCAATCGGTCAGCACCACCAATTCGGTTAAGCCGCTTCTGAAGGCCCTCCAACGTGGTTTCCAGCTCGGCCTTTTGCTGAGCAGTGACACTCTCCATAACCGCATAGAGGAGCTTGCCGAAAGGATTTGTCTTTGTGACCTTGGCTTCATCAGTGATGTCTCTTACCGCTGGCACAAAAATGAAATGAGGCAAAGTCCCTTTCAGGACACCAGCATAGCCCTGAGGGTTATCATTCCAGACATCTATGAAATCATTAGCTGAAAGATGGTTCTCAATGAATCCCTTTGCCTTTTCTTTCCAGGCCACCACTTTGGGTTTTGCCGCTCCGACATAATCAAGAAAGTTAGCATCACCGACTTTCAAGTTGTCTTTGTTTTTCCACCACTCATCAATATTTTTCACGTTTATTTTGCCGTCCTGGAGCCAATCATATTTAGGCATCGGCTTGCAGAAATGCTGGCTAATGACGGGCTTGCCATCGTCCGGGGGAGCACCTTCTTCTTCTGGCTCCTCGATTTTCCAAGTGGCTGATCGTGCAATATGGAAAGTGTCGTCCGGCCTAAGGAACGGCTTTAATTTTTCGTTCTCTTTTTCAGCGTCAGACAATTCGTCGAAAAGAGCCTCAACCCGTATCTGCAGTTCAACATCGCAATTCCAGAATGTCTCTTTGTCAACTTTGGTGGTGGAGGGATTGAATAGGAAATCTAACGCTCTGATTATTGATGACTTGCCGGCGTTGTTGGCCCCAACAAGGGCCTGCATTGAACCGATCTCGATAGGCACGTCTTTACAGGAACGATAATTTTTAATGTGAACCCTTTTGAGCTTCATGAATTGGCCCTCCAGTTTGGGTAGGGATAAAAGATAAGTGAAAAATCCTTTCTAATTCGATCATTGGTTTTCTCTTGAGTATTTCCACAAATAGGGTTTCAAACAGCCTGTTCTTCCTGATCTACCTTATAATCTGCCTCGCTTTCTTCGATTCCTTTCTTAGCGTTCCTATCACTTTGGAGGTTGCGGACAATTACGGTTCATCCGCTCCCTCTGCTCAGAAAACTCCTTGAGTATATCCGAGAGCACGCCGAGTTCCTTTTTTGATTTTGCCTTTTCGTGTCTGAGAATATTCCCCACTTTCCGGTAATGCTCAAAGATATATTCGCCAAAATCCTGAAGATATTGCAGGGCGTTTGTGTCTAAAAATATTCTGCCGGGGATTGAGTTGAACTGAGCATAACTATCCTGGGTTTTTACCTGCTCAGTCAGCGTTTTCATTTCCCCCTTCCACGATTTTGATCTCTTCTGGGGTAAGGTCGTAGAGTTTGTAGCCAAGCTGGTCGATTTCTTCTTCAAGGGCTTTTACTTTTGCATGTTTTTGTGGGTTTTCTGCATAATCTTCGGATTTGGTGATCGAAAGTATTTGGTTGACAAGATCGGCAAAGGGTTCCTGTTCTGTTGTAGAAGTTTGTTTTATTGGTAATTGTTCTAAATCTGTCATAAGAATTTGAGGAAACCCTTGTCGATTTGTGATGAATAGGATTTTGTTGTAATAATCCAAAACTTTAGAATTAAGTAGACCTATCAAGAACTTGTTTGAAAATTTCTGAGAGTTTGACCAACAAGAGTATAAAGTGCTTTCGGTTAGCGCTGGTTTTTCAAGATAAGCACAACACAAGGTATTCCCGGTTCTCCTAATTAAAATTCTTGGCACTTGATTGTGTTTTATTAATTTTTTTGTTCCTCCAATAATTTGTAAGTTGTCATAATTTGTATAATACTTTGAAATTATCTTCCATTTTGAAATATTTTTTCCTAATAAAAAATCATTTTTATTGTTCTTTTTTTCTTCAAACAAAACTGTATCTCTATCTTTTACGACCATACCCTTATATATTGTCGTTATTTCTTTAAGTGATACTGTGTCTTTTTCTATTTTAGATATCACTTTGTTTTCACTTACTTCAATTTTGCTTAACTCATATTCACTATTAAAATGAAAATATGATGTTTGACCTTTCCAGCCTCTTTCAAATAGAAAAATTAAGTTTCCTGTGATAGCATTTTCAAACACGTAATCAGTAAAAGTAACAACCAATTTTACATTGCCTTCTTTCGCCATTAAATCAACACAACCTTTATAACTTCTTGTTTTAAAAAGGCCCTCAGGGATAATGTAGGAAAGATTTGCCTTAGGTTTAAGTAATTTTATAGAATGTTCAATAAATAATGTGAATAAGTTCTTTGAATAAGAACCTTCTATAGCTTTATAATGCTTGATATAATATCCATGTTCGTTTATTGGAGTATTATTTTTTGTTAATACCTTATACGGCGGATTGGCAATAACCACATCAAAACCGCCTTTGTCATGAAACACCTCAGAAAAATAGAGATTCCACAGGAAAAAGGGCTTTATCGTTCGCCCACTGGTGAATTCTTTCAGTTGTTTTTCCACTAACTCGGGGTCAAATCCGAATTCTTTATTGAGTTTCTCCTTATCCTGTTTGACCAATTCATCTCTTTGCTTTTCATTGCGCAGTACTGAGTATTTATTTTCAATATTCTTCAACCTGTTAAAGTAATTCGGTTTTTGAGTTCTCAGTTTGGTTTCAAATATTTTAACAAGCAGGTTATCAACTTCATTTTTCAATTGCGATTTTTTTGTTACGTTTGATTCATTTAAAAAGTTATTTTTCTTTTTCTGAAATTCACTGATAATATCAATAATCTCGGGATCTTCATTTTGAGGATTATTTAACTTTTTGATTAATTGAGTTTGGTTTTTCTTTAAGTCGTTTTTTCTGTTTACGAGTTCATCTAATTTATTTGATAAATCCTGATCTTGTTTTTTAGTTTTATTATAATATCTTAAAAACTGCTTTTCTTTGTCTTTAATCTGTCTATCAAGTTCTTTTATTTCTATACCTAAATCGTCAATGTTTTGTTTTAGATTTTTATTTTCATCTTCATCAAAACTGATTCCCATAAATTCAGAGATTAAACTGTTGCCCTGCATAATCCGGTAATCCAGATTCGGCAGAGGCTTGATATTCTTAATGTCATCCTCATCCACCACGAGTGACAGCCACAACCTCAGCTTGGCAATCTCCACCGCGCCTGGGTCAATGTCCACGCCATACAGAGAATATTCAATGCAATCTCTTTTAAAGTTGTAGGGAGTCCTCTTTACTTTTTCCTGGTGAGAGTTTATATAGATTTCTTCTAAACAGCCTGTTTCAACAAAAAACATTCTTGCCTTAACAATCTCAGTCATCATTCCCACCGGAAAAGCGCCGGAACCAACGGCTGGGTCACATACTTTTATTTTAGAAAGGGAATTATCAATTTCACTTGCATGTTTTTTTAGTTCAATAAAATGTTCTCTTTCTGTGTAATCGCCTTGGTAGTTTGCATTCTTCTCATTCTTTTCTTTTGCTGTTTTGAGATGCTCAATATACTTTTCGCCCTCAAGTATAAAGAATTCAATAGCTTCTTTTTTTGCTTTACCTTCTAATTCTGTTGCCAGATAATTAATCAAACTCTGCTGACACATGTAGTGAACAATCTCGCGGGGTGTGTAATAGACTCCGAACTTTTTGTTGAATTTGTTTTCCTTTCCTTTTTTACCGCTTTTTGCCGCTTTTTTAAATTCAGCATAATTATCAGGCCGGATGGCATTAAATTTTTCATAGGATTTTCCTAAAAGCTCCGGGTCGATAGCCACTTCTTTTTCCAGCGGTTCGTCCTCTTTAACAGTAAAATTGTAGCGGTCAAACACATCGAGAATGCCGTCGCCTTCATCGCCTTCTTTGGTTTCATTGCTATTGGAGAACAGATTATTTGGCAGAAGAATATCGGTATGCACCCAATCGTAATTGCCGATGGGATCAAAAAGGCCGCCGTTTAAAAAGGGAATTTTGCAGTTGAAACGGCTGTAGTAACCATCGTCATGGCTCCGATCATTACGTAAGGCGTCATAAAAGAGCGGCTCCAGAATATCATTGAAGAAATTGTTATAATCGCCATGCTTTTTCTCAAACAGTTGCCGCAAAAAATGCTTTGAGCCTGTGCCCCAGTCATTATCTCGACCGACACCGAACCAGCCTTTTTTCTGCAAAAAATAGAGGAATATAATCTGCCCCAGTAGTTTCTTGGCAAAGTTTACATTATCAACGCCCTTGGCCTCAAAATCAGCCTCCACTTTCGAGTCTTTTTTCACAACCTTGTCCAGTTCTTCCTTGGTGTGCAAGAAAAGTTCACGGTATTTGAGGAAAAACTCTTTGGTGACAGTTTCAATATCAAAGGCTTTTTCGATTTCTTTTAGGGTTGGATCCTGTTCGTCGTTTGCCAGTATTTTCACAAGACGGCTTTGTGCGGTGTGGCTTTTTTCATTTTCACCTACAAGGAACGACCAGCGCCGGGCAGGGGTGAATTCTTCTATAGCTTTGGGAATTCCATCTTTTCTTGATTTAAACAAATAATCCAATTTAACCAAAGAAAAACGCCAATCTGCTTTATCAGGAGATACAAAGGCAACCAAAGCTGCGTTTTTTTCATTTGTACTTCCATATTTGCCCTGCAAGTATCCTGCAATAAAATTTCTTTGCATGGTGCGGGCATGTTCTATTGATGTATTTTTATTTAGATATACAATTAGAATATCAATTCTATTCTCACCATCATTAAATTTGCCTACTCTTATATATCTGCTAATGAAAGGCTTATATGAATCAGGAATAAATTGCCCCTGATAGGTAAATGAATCTTCATCAATTCTGTTCAAAAGGTTTTTGATAAAATACGTAAAACACACCTTGTCAAAAGGGCTTTCAAAGGTGTTTTTGATAATCGCTTGTGCCTGCTGTTTATTCATAATTATTTCTCTATTTCAGGCAGTGTCAGATCATTTTCAGTTTTTTCTATAAATCTTTTTTTGGAAACAATTGATTTGCCCAGTTTTTTTTCAAGCTGCTTGCGGGCATTCCCGGCGATCTTGCCGCCGTCCTTGGCGTCCTCTTTGAGTTTTGGGATGCCCTGTGAATCCTCAGTACGATGTATCTCGGTGGTTGCGCGCTCGCTCAACATTGTAAAAATCAACTCAAAATCATCCATGTGATCGCGAAGATTTTCACGTTTTAATCCCTTGAGTTTTTTATACTCTTTCGGAGTAACTCCAAATGCGGCTTTGGATATTTCAGCCGTCAATATTTCATAATCCTTCTGTTCCCTGGCCCCGCGCTGCTGCCATTCATCCGTCAATTCTTCCCGGATCGCTATACCGCGCATCCTCTTTTCGATCCAGTCTTCTGGATAGCCTTTTAATTTGTAAAGCAGTCGCGTCCTTTTTGTGGACAATTCGGGATCTTCAATTTCCTGCACCCGCTCATAACCAACTTTTGCCAGCCAGCGTTTAAAGGGCTCAGCTTTCGGAGAAGGGATCGACTGGATTATGCGAAAGATACCTTCGGTGTTGGCACAATCAGTCACATATTTTTTATGGTCGGGAGATTCCAGTTTCAGTTGTCGACAAAATGTCGACAACTCGAACCCGTCTTCATCATTTACGCGAATCTTCATTTTATACCAGTAATCCCTTGGATTAGCGCTGTCGGTTAATACGGCTATAACGTCAACAACGGAAAACCACCATTCATTTTTAAAAATGACTTTCCGAATTTTCTTTCCTTTAAACACGACAATTTTTGTTGATTCCATAATTATTCCCCACTCAAGTACATTGATAAGATAACTTCACGTTTACCGAATACTGCCGGGTTCTGCTCGGCATAATGGCTTTCCAGCAGTTTTTTGGGTATATGGGCCTGGAGCATTGCCAACACCTTGAAAGGATTGACAAGTTCATCTTTTAGGGCGTCCAGAGCTTTTAATGTATTTTTTGCCGTCTGTTTGGGCAGACCGCCTTCTTCAAGCTGGGTTAATACCTTTTTAAGGTAAAATTCCTGGTCATCGGTGAGCTTCTGCGTGTTTTTCATGGTTGCCTTTAAAATGCGCAGGATATTGGCGGCACTGTCGCGTCCTCTTCTTTTTTGGGGCTTAACCATTTCTTCGGTGGTAGTGATAATAAAGGCTTCCTTGTTGCTGTCCAAAAGGTCATACATCTCGCCCGGGAGCTTTTTCTTTTTTTCATCCGGACCACTTTCAAGCAGTTTTGCCGCTGATATAAAATCGAGTTCTTTTGCTGATTGCTTAACCTGCGCCATGAAAAACTTTTGCAGTTTCCCGCGCCTGAAGTAGGTTATAAGCGACTTCGCAAAATCATTGTTAAGCTTTGCTGTGCGTGCTTTTTTAGGCAGACGTTTTATTTTTTCAAAAAGGTCTGGTTCTTTTTCCCGGATATCCCGGATAATCTGAAGATATTTAAGTTCGCTATCCTCGGCCTCATCCTCGCCTTCGAGTGTTTTCTTTGAAGTCAAGCGATCAAACAGCTCATGTGAACCTATGGGCTCTCCTTCGGTTAAAAGCTCCGCATCACCGCCAAGCAGGGTTAAAAACGCATTGATTTTTGCTTCTGCCGCTTCTTTCAGTTTTATCTCGTCATTAGATTGTTTGGTTGGAAAAAAGTTGAATGTATAAATAACGTCAAAAGGTGTATCAACTCTGTTAATACGCCCCACTCTCTGCATCATTCTGGTCGGATTCCAGGGGATATCGTAATTAATCACCACATTTGCGCGGTGCAGGTTCACACCTTCCGACAGAACTTCGGTGGATACAAGTATTCGATAATCTTCTTTGGGGTGACGGGCTCTGGCGTCAAAGTTTTCAAGTACTTTATCGCGAACAGACTCGCCTGAATCACCTGTAAACAAAAGAACCTTGCCGGGGTATTCTTCATTTATATTTTTAAACAGATAGTTGGCTGTTTCCTTTGATTCCGTAAAAATAATAAGATGATTGTTTTTTAAGACTGCATTTTTTGACAAATCGTTTATGAATTTTATAAGCTTCGGATCACGGTTTATCTTTTGCCAGAGCTTTTTGACTTTCAGCAGGATGTCATGGTCATGCTGCAAATCTATTCTGAGCTCTTTTCTGAAAACTTTCTTCTCATATTTTTCTGCCTTGCCTTCATCTATTAAGCGCTGGACTGCCTCGTCATCGTCGTTTTCAAGCAGTTCAAATATCTTGTTGGTGTGCTTTTTACTTACATACACATTGCCGTTATCCAACTCTTTTATGAACATTTCGTAGGAATGCAGGAATCTGTCCACTGAATTTCTAAAGGCAAAGAAACTGCTTTCCAGCCGTTTGACAAGCAGGATTTTCATAAACCGTCCCATATTTCTCTGGGACTGCTCTTCAAGCTGATCAATTTTGCCTTCATAATAAAGCATGGGCATGTAACGGGCGTATATGAACTTATTGGCAATCATGTCGATGGTTTTAGTAAAAACATCGTCCTCTTCATCGTTGAGTTCATAGAACATGGGTTCCGGTTTTTTAACTTCCGGAAATTTAAGACCCTGCTCTTTTATATCTTTGCTGAAATATTTTTCAATTTCGGTCCTGGTGCGACGCACCATTAAATATTTAAGAACTTTATCGCGTATTTCCCGTGAGTTTGCTTTTACGATATTTATGTATTCGGTATAGTCTTTCTTTCGGTCCAGTTTTTTAAGTTTTTTGGCAAGACCGTTAAAAAATGCTTCCAGGTCAGGCAGATTGGGAATGGTGCTTTTTTTGGCTTTCTGAAACAGCTTAAGAAGACTTAGAATATCTTTTGGGGTGTTGTTGTAGGGAGTTGCAGTTACCAGTACAACTCTTTTCCCGCGGCATATTTCCGCCAGTTTCTCATAGGAAATTGTTGTTTCGGTCCGAAAACGGTGTACCTCATCTATAATAATATTTGTGTATTTGTCCGTTCCTCTGGCCAGCAGGTGGTCCAGCTTACCGATAGATTCAAAATCTGCCTGAACCCTGAAGTCTGAGAAAACATTTGTCCAGGAGCCGGGATTGGATTTTTCCAGAAGAACCGGCGGGGCGATAACAAGTGTTCTGCCGTCCAGTTGACCTGCCAGCATTGCTGAAATATATGTTTTTCCCAGGCCCACAACATCGGAGATAAAAACGCCACCGTACTCAAGAAGTATTTTTTTGGCGTTTAAAACCGCCTGCTCCTGATATTCAAGTTTTTTAAACTCTTGAGGGAGATACTTAATAAATACTTCATCTGTCTGGCTGAGTTCATCCTTGAAATATTCGTAGAGAAATTTCAGGTATAACTGGTATGGTGAGATGTTTTGACTCAACCAGGTCTTTTCCTGAATTGTCTGAACATATTTTCCGCTGACATCTACAGCGTTTTGCCATAATTCCTCAAATTTATTTTTAGCAAAATCATAGTCGCTTCTGTTTTTCAATTCCACGTTAAATTCAAGATTATCAACCAGCCCGGCCTTTGTAAAATTGCTGGAGCCTGTAATAACGCGTCCGGCATCTCTGTCGCTTTCCGTGAATGTCATAATGTAGAGTTTGGCATGTATGTTCTGTGACGGATAAGCCTTTAATTTCAATTTGCCGTTTCTAACCCATTCTATAAATTTACTTACGCCTTTCTCAACTTTTCTATTGTCCTCAGAATCCTCCATTTCTTTTTGAACAAGATTTTCAATTTCCTGCTTGGTTTCGGCGTGCGAGAAATCGATTTGCTGCTGTTTGGGTTTTTTGGCTTTCTCCAGCAATTCAAAAGTTTGTCTGTTTGTGCTGATTCCGATAAGAATTCTTATCTTTTCTGTGTTTTCCAAAGACTGGTAGATGGCGTGAAACCCGCTGGAATAGAAATAGCCCACAAGGCAGTCAAAGAATGAAGTGTCTTTAATAAGGACTTCAAACCGCTCTTTAAGATTTTGTTTTTTTTCGTTTGTAATAAATGAAAGATCAGTGTTCATATATATCCTTTATTATAATCTTTGTATAAAATGTATGGCTATTCTTGATGGTCTTGTTTCATTTCTCGTTTTATCGGGATAATGCCACGTTGGACAGAAAAGTTTTATTTATTCACACAGTATACCAGAAAAAAATAGAAAATCAAATTGTTAAGCGAAGGGGTGATGGATAAAGCGTGGTTGAACAAAGCGGTTTTCAAACAATTTTAAAAGGAGAAACAAGAGGGGCTTCATACTTGACAGATTCATGGCGGTTGAAGCTTTTTTCTCTTTAACTCCCTCTTTTTTAATTGCTATAAATTTACAAGTTGCAAGATTGGATCGAAGTGTTATATGAATTTCCTGTTTTATAACGATTTTACTTTTCACTCTAACAGTGGAAAGAAATGATAGTGGATTAATCAGACTTTGGGCATAATAGAAGACAAAAAATCGAAAACAAAGAATTTGGTTATTTACCCGGTAATACTTTCTGTTCCGAACAGCGCAAAGGAACTCACGCGCAGGGCCAGGGTAAAATACCTGAGCAGGCATGCCAGGCGGGCTCTTGAAATATCTGCTGAAAAAACTGGTATAAAGCTGGGAGAGCTCATAAAGGAAGATAACGGCTCTCCCCTGCCCTTTGACGGAAATTACTGGTCTGTTACACATAAGCCGGAATATGTTGGGGGCGTGATTGCTTCAGAGCAGATTGGAATCGATATTGAAAAAATCAGGCCGTGTTCAAAAGCACTTTTTAAAAAAACAGCTGATGACAGGGAATGGGCACTTGCAGATACCGACTCGTTGACACTTTTTTTCAGGTACTGGACATCAAAGGAAGCTGTGTTGAAAGCAGGTGGAACAGGTCTTACAGATATGTCAAAATGTCGCATTGTCCGGATCACAGATAATAATAATCTTATCATAGACTACAAAAATAAAAAATGGTTTGTAGAACAATTCTTTTTCAATGGTCATGTTGCATCTTTGATAAAAACTACTTCCCACATCGAATGGACAATTTTGATGGCGTCGTAAAAAGGCTCATCTACTGCGTTGTAGCGGTTTTTCAGGAATTCGACATACTATAGGTATAGTCTCATCCCTGAAAAACCACTGCGCCTTTTTATCCCGCTGATTTTTAGCGGGGATGGTCCGCCTACGGCGGACTACTTAGCACCCCAAGGGCATTTCCTGCGGGCACCATCGGTGATATTTTTTACGAGTCCATCAATTTTATAGGATTGATTCTTTTGACTTTTTGTTTGTGATGATCTATGCTGGCAGATAAAAAAAAATAGTGGTAATCATGGAGGATAAATATGGAGGTCCTTGGTATTGATATAGGGTTCGGTTTTACGAAAGCGACCGACGGCGAAGAGACCCTGATTTTTAAATCTCTTTTTGGGGATGCAACGGATTTGCAATTCTGGGTCGATTTTGGTGAAAATTCTCTTTCAAACTATTTCAACGTTACTATAGACGGCAAGTCATATTTTATTGGAGATCTTGCTGAGCAGCAGTCGAATGTGATCAGTTTTACTCTGGACCAGGAGAAGCTGATATCAGAATTTGTTAAAGTTCTTACGCTCACAGTCGCCGGCGTTTTTTTAAAAGAGGATTCTGCTATTAATGTTCCGATCAACATTGTGTCAGGACTTCCAATAGGATATTTTAAGCACAATCACAAACGGTTCAATGAAATCCTTACCGGGCATCACAAGATATCATACATCCAGCCTGATGGCAGCAAGATTGTAAAAGAAATATACATTAATAAGGTTCGCATGCTTCCGCAGCCCCTGGGAACAATTCTAAACCTCCTTATGGATGACAGAGGTAAAATCGTCAACAAGGAACTGGCGAAACAGAAAGTTGGTGTAGTCGATATCGGGTTCAGGACTACGGATTTTACAATTATGGATCGTTTGCGGTATATAGATCGGAGCAGCAGAACGATGGATACCGGCATTTCAAAAGCGTTTAGCGTAATCTCGAATAAATTACGTGAAAAGTGTGGAGTCAGTGTTGAACTGTACAGATTATATAAGGCGGCAGAACTGGGAACCATTAAAATGAAGGGGCATGGACTCAATTTTTCAAAAATAAGAGATCAGGTTTACGCTCAACTGGCAGGAACAATAGCAAATGACATCGATCGTGTATGGGCAGGAGACTGGGATATTGATACTATTATTTTAACAGGAGGTGGCTGTATGGAGCTGGCGAAGTATCTTCAGCCGCTTATTTCAGGTAGTGTCATACCGACAGACCTCACCGTGGATGCACGCTTAAATAATGTCCAGGGATATCTTAAATACGGTAGATATATATGGGGAGAATCGGGTCAGGAACCGCCACAGCCTCAACCACCTAAGGAAGTGGACCAGATTGAAGACCGATTGGAAGAGCCGTTGGAAGAGCCGTTGGAAGAATCGATATCTGAAGCTTTAGAGGCAATAGACGAGCCCATAGAAGATATTGATGATTTTGTTGAAGATGAATTTGACTAAGGGTTCGCGTAAAAATAAATTCACAATTTTAAGCGTTGAGGCGCTCGGCTGGCAAGGCGCGAAAGCGCAGGAATATCAAGCATATTCCGAGCTTTCGCAACGCAGCCAGGCGGGATGCATCGACGCTTAAAATGTGAAGTTATTTTTTCGTGAGCCCTAAGAGTGGTTAAAGCCGAAGGATTTTATCGTTAGCGTAAGAGGCCGCCCAAACAGAAAATCGAGAATTTCGGAATCCATACCTCCTTTTTCTACTACAAGATGACGGATTTGAGTATCATACCTTATAATTTCAAGAATCTCTTTTTGTATATCATTATTGCTGTCATCCTGTTTTTGTAGCATCTTTTTTATTTTTTCATATGAACAGCGTGACTGGTGATCATTGACAAGCTCCCATAATCCTTCAACGTCAAAAAGCAAATCCTTTCGGGTCAGCCTGTTTTTTGAATAGAATTTTTCTATTTCCCGTGTGTCCCAGCATTTCAATGCTTTGCATTCAACGGGTCGGTTTTTGTAAATTTCGCATTTTTTTTCGCCTTCATTAAAAAATATGCAAGTGCTGGAGTCATTTTTTCCTTTTAATTTTATCAGTTCTGAAGATAGAGGTAATAGCTCTTGCCTGACATTATCATATGCCAGTTCGCCTTTTCTGATTGTAAAAAGGTATTTAGATAAAATTACGCCTTTATCGATTAAGTGCTTGTCTGCAAGATGAAAAGAAGGGCCTCCTTTTTTACAGCATGTTCCGCAGAGGATGCATTCAGTAATACGAACATTTTGTTTTATATTAATCGATTTTAAGTCAGTCATCTTTTTATTGCGAAAAATAACTCGGTTTGATACTTGCAGATATTCATTTTTGACGAAACGAGACCTTTGCAAAATGGTAATTTTTGTTCGAGTTCAAGGAAGGCGAAAATTTCAACCACAGGAATATATAGAATATTTCGAGGATTGAAATTTGAGCCTGACGCAGGCACTTTAGTGAAGCTTTAGCGCTAATCGGGCAAAAAGTGCCGTTTTGCAAAGGTCTCGATTAATACTGGTAGATATATCACATGCTCTATAAAATCAATACAGCATTTGTTTTTGCAATAATTTTAATTTCATTTGTGATAGCAGGCTGTACCAGGGATAAATTTGAAGAAACAACTGCTGAAGAGAAAATTTTCAAAGAGCTTCAGGTGGTCGGTTACGGTTATGCAAAGATACCTGAAGACTCCAGCCCGAACGGAAAAATTCTTGCACGTCGGCGAGCAGCCGGGTTAGCATCAAACAGTTTGGTTGATCAAATATCAGGTATCAAATTTGTTCTTAAAAAAATAAAAGGCAAATCTGCTATATTTAAAACATTTAAGACATCTTCTCAAGGTGTCTTAAAAAATACAAATATCGAGTTTTATGATCTTGGCAACAACCGGATTCTTGCTAAGCAAACATGCCTGACAAAGGTAATAATTCCCGGCTCTGATAATGTAGTATTTTATGAAACTTCATTTCGTACAGATAACCTGCAAAGAGCTCTGATACGTGAATATCGAAATGCAGTGCAGCATATGGCTTCAACTAAGTACAAAAATAAAAAAGAAATTACCGGGAAAATTTTGCTCTCTGATATGATCATTTCTGATTATAAAGGAAAAGGCGATATTAAAGTAAAAGTAAAAATATTTGTAGTGTTTAATTAAAATTAAAGGAACGTATCAATGTTTTTATCCCTTATTCAAAAAAGAAGAAGTATTAGACGATATTTGCCATGGCCTGTTGAAAAGAAGAAAATCGACGTTTTGATCGAAGCAGCTCTTCGCGCCCCTTCCTCAAGGGGATTTAATCCGTGGAAATTTATCTTTGTTACGGAACGAGATTTACTTAAAATGCTCTCAGTAACAAAGGAGCACGGCTCTTCCTTTTTAAGAAACGCTACTTTAGGAATTGTTGTATGTGCTGATGCTGACAAGTCTGATGTTTGGGTAGAGGATGCTTCTATTGCATCAATATTTATCCAGCTGGCTGCTGAATCAATAGGGCTTGGAAGCTGCTGGATTCAGATTCGAGAAAGGATGCATGATAATGAAAAAACAGCCCAGGAATATATTTGCCAAATATTAAATATCCCTTCAGGGCTGAAAGTCGAATCCATTATTGCCATCGGATATCCTGAAAAAAGAAAACCGCCCCATGCAAAAGAAGATCTGCAGTACGATAAAATTTATTTAAATTCATACGGAAACTTAGGGCTCGTTGAGTAGTTAAGTGGTTAAGTAGTTAAGCAGGAAAGTAATTACAATTATTTCCAGGTGTTACAACTTTTTAAACACCGAATGTCCAATTATTCAGCAAACAATAGATATGATCTATTATAACAACAACTTAACAGCTCAACTACTTAACCACTTAACAAGGTCTGTATATTAGTCTTTTAAAAAATCTGCATAAATTTCAACAGGATGCTTGACGGCAATGTGCTTCCCCGATTTTGACAGCATATCGGCTATTTGAATCATGCATGCAGGGCACCCGGTTGCAACAATGGAGCAGCTGGAAAGTTTGATATTTTCCAGTTTCATCTTTCCTATGTCAGATGAAATATCATAATATTGAAGATTAAAACTTCCACCCATACCACAGCAGGTATCAGCATCGGGCATTTCCCGTAAAAGATACCCGGGGTTTGCTTTTATTAGAGCCCTGGGCTCCTCTGACACCCCCAAAGACTTCTTAAGGTGACATGGATCATGATAGGTAACAGTCTTAATGTTTTCCGAATTATCATTATCGCCGGTTTTAAGGCCGATTTTTGACACCAGGAACTGGCTGATATCCATAGTCTTTTCTGCAATCTTTTCAACTGAAGCTTTTATTTCTCTTGATTCTTGCTTAAACATCATGGGCCAGATATTTTTGATTGTTGAGGTGCAGGTAGCACAGGATGTAATAAGGTAATCAAAATCTGCCCCATTGAATTGCACCAGGTTGTGGCGGACAAGCTGGCTGAATGCTGTGGCGTCCCCGGCGGAGATAGCCGGAATTCCACAACACCCCTGGTTTTCAGGCAGAAAGACTCCTACTCCATGATGGCTTAAAACATCTAAAGTTGCCTGGGCTATATTGGGAAAAATTTTATCAATTAAACATCCGACGAAAATGGCCACCTTTATTCCCGAATGGCCTGGTTTGGTATTTAACGATGGAATGTGACAGTGAAATGGTTCGGGCGCAAGTGACACGATATGGCGCTTGGAAAACAAAAAAGGTAAAAAACGAACACATGAAGTCTTTAGCGTATTATTAACCGGCCGGAAAAACAATTTTTGAAATTTTGAGCTCCATTGAAGGAGACGATCAAATGTTCCGGGGTGACACAGGATTTTCCGTAAAATAATTTTCTTTATCCACGGCAATCCTATATAAACGGTTAATATCACACGGGCCTTTATGAATATGTCCAGCACTTTCACGCCACTTGGGCAGGCTGCAGCACAAGATCCACAGAGAAGACACTTATTTAAGCGATCATAAACACCTTCAGGATTTTTAAACAGTTCCTGCAACAGTCCGTCTAAAAGAGCAAGCTTACCACGGGCTACATCCGATTCCCTCCCTGTCTGTGCGAAAAGAGGGCAAACAGACTGGCAGGTACCGCACCTCATGCAAAGAGCAAGTTGGTCTTTAAGTTCTTTCATAAGGGTTACAAGCTCTCTCATATCAGGCATCATCTTCTCCTTAGAATTCGCATAAAATACAGTTTGCAGTATTATCCGAAAGGACGTTTTTATTCAATAACTTTCAATTTTGTTCAGCCGGGTAGTCAATATTCTTTTATGGTATTTTTTCTTGATAACCAATCTGTTTATTACTATAATCAACAGCTGATATGTTCGCAAATGCGAATTCATCAAAATTGAATCAAAAAAAGGGAAAATATATGAGCAAATATA
Organism: Desulfobacteraceae bacterium; assembly: GCA_030612225.1. Classification (GTDB taxonomy): domain Bacteria; phylum Desulfobacterota; class Desulfobacteria; order Desulfobacterales; family JAUWMJ01; genus JAUWMJ01. Next base: position 6,673 of record JAUWOH010000006.1, on the reverse strand, counting down.
CTGCACAGGTTATTGTATTTTCTGCGTTTATTCTAATTTGTTGGACCGGGTGTGCCGCCACATCTCCCTCAAAAACCAAAGACAGCGCTTCCTCTGGTGATTTTGCAGCAACCGATATTTCCAGCTCTCAAAAGAGAGAAAACATCCGAAAACTAATTAAAATATCAGGTAATGCCGACAGTATCTTGCAGGATTCAACGATTCCTTATGACAATTTTATACAAAGGCTGCGCCCTGACTTATCAAAAAAAACCCTAAAGAAACTCAGGCAGGAATTGCATGCCGAGATAGAAAGAAATATTCAAGCTCCCGGCGGGCTTTTGGATTATATCATTTCTATTTACGACTCTCACTTTACATACCAGGAAATTCAAGACTGGCTTTTGTTTTATGAAAGCCCCCTGGGGAAAAAGATAAATTCCACCATGCCTTCTGTGGTGGAAGAAAGCAATTTGCCCTATCAGCAATGGAGCCGTAACATACAACCAGTTATGTATGAATGGCTGAAGGAACGATTAAAGAAGGAAGGAATTACAATTCCATAAATAAAGGAAGATAATATAATGAAAAAAATATTTATTCTGCTCATGGTTACGATAATACTGTTGACTGCTTTTTCCTGCGCTCTATTTCTATCTCCGAGAGAACAAAGAATAAAAGAGGTGGAGCGATCTTTGATAGAAACGGATGAGCGGGTTGTACAGGGGTGCCAATGTCTTGGAACTGTTCAAGGAACGGTTGACGTTGGAAATACATTTCTTTTATTTTCTAATATTAAGTGTAAGGATAAAGTTAGACATAGTGCGGCTATACTGGGAGCAACTCATATAGTCTGGCTCTACACTCACAAAACTTCTGCAGCGGCTCTGGCATATAAATGTGAAATAATGGATAGCGGTCAAAATAAACCTGAAAAAGAATAGAGCGGAAAAATATAAGGTGGCTTTGCAGTAAATGTAAAGAAAGGGAGTAATTATGAAAAACTGCCCGAAGTGTGGATTTGAGGATCACGAAGAAGGAACAGAATGCCCCCGGTGCGGAATAATATATGAGAAATATTATAGCTTGCTGGGAATAAAAGAAGCCGAAAACCAGACACCACAGGAGGAAGATGAGCAGGCAGAAGAGCAGCCGCAAGATGAAGAAGAAGCGGTACCCGAAGAAATGCTATATGTTGAGCAAAAAACTCCATATGAACAAGCAGCCGATTTTGTCAAAAAAAACTATTTAATCATTATAGCCGGCGTTTTTTTATTCATAGTTATTTCATGCGTGCTTTATTGTGTTAGCAGCGGAACTGTCGGAAAAACAGGAGTTGTTTCCTGGTATAATATTTTAGGAGAAGAAGCACAGGCCGATCTGCTTTTTGACAATATTGATCTGCTAAAAACTCCTGATTCCCAAGGGGATGACATAGTGTGTATTATGCAAAGTGGCACAAAGGTTAAAGTGTTAAAAGAGGTTAATAGTTTTTATAAGGTAAAAGCCCTGGAAGGAATATGCAAAGGAGAGGTCGGTTTTATAGTAAAGGAACACTTTGAAGAACTATAGTACCTTTTTGATGAATTCGTAAAAAGTCGAATTCATCAGGTTTTAGGTGCTAAGTTTTAGGTTTTAGGTTTTAGGTTAATGTAATTATCTAATTTATCAAACACTTAAAACCTAAAACTTGAAACGTTTCGTCAAAGTGTTTTTTGCTTTTTACGAAACTATCTTTTTTGATATGACGGAAAAAAAGTTTTCAGAAAAATATCGACAAAAACTTCATGAAATCATTTTTGAAGCTGATACGCCTGCCGGCAAACTGTTTGATGTAATCTTAATCATATGTATATTGCTAAGTGTAATTATGCTGGACAGTGTGGGCTCTATTCGATCTTCATATGGCAATTTTTTATATTTAAGTGAGTGGTTTTTTACTTTTCTCTTCACAATAGAGTGTTTTCTTCGATTATCCTGCGTAAAACGTCCCTTTAAGTATGCTACCAGTTTTTTCGGAATAGTAGATCTTTTGGCAATACTACCGACATACTTCAGTATCTTCATTCCCGGCAGCCAGTATATGCTCGTTATCAGAGTTCTGCGAGTTCTTCGTATTTTTCGGGTCTTAAACTGGTTCAGTATCTTACAGAAGCCAGAGTCCTTATGCAGGCCTTACGCGCAAGTAGGCGCAAAATAATTGTATTTTTATTTGTTGTTTTCGTACTGGTTATAATTTTTGGTTCCATGATGTATTTTATAGAAGGAGGGGAAAACGGTTTTACAAGCATCCCACGCAGTATTTATTGGGCAATCGTAACTCTTACTACAGTCGGATATGGTGATATATCACCAAAAACTAATATCGGCCAGACAATGGCTGCTTTAATTATGATTATCGGTTATGGAATCATTGCCATACCCACAGGAATTGTAACTTCTGAAATTACCAGGGCCGCCGGCATGAAGGTTTCTACACAGGCTTGTCGTGTATGCAGTGCAGAAGGCCATGACGTTGATGCAAAGTGCTGTAAATACTGTGGAGCAGAACTCTGAAATAAAACTATAAGGTAAGATCACCCTCTATAATAGACCCTTCCTTGATATCTGCACGGGATTTTTTGCTGTTCTTTATTTTAACTTCGCCTTTAAGGGTTACGTTTTTTTGAAAAAACACATTACCTTCAATTGCCAGTGACTCACAGTCAACCAAGGATGGAACGCCATCTTTAAATCTTTCTTCTAAAAGGTCAATTTTCCCGTAATATTTTGGGTCAAGGTCTATTTTAATCGTATCCGATTTGTTCTTAAGGATTCCGGCAGGGTTAACCATGAGGTTTTTTTCTTTTGAAAACACAAAACAGTCGGAACGAACAGCCAGAAGATCATTGCATTTTTTAACAGGGAAAAACCTCGATCTTGGAACCTTGACCGCTGTTGCACCTTCAAAAAGTGAAATGGCAGCACCCATTGCCGTTTCAACTTGAAAGACACCTGGACTCCTCTCATTCCTTGGGTCTAATGTTTTCGGATTCAGAATCATTGGAAGGCGAATTGTTTTTTCTTTTTTTATAAGGTCGTTTAAAAATTTCAGGTTTATCCAGATATTGTTGGTGTTAAAAAATCTGTAGCGACGGATATCTTCAAAAGCACTTAGTTCGTTTTCGTGACACTGAGCAACCTCACGTAGTATAAGCCGCCCGTTTTTTTGGCGTGCCAGATGCCCCCCCTTTAAGTCCGCCGGTGTTTTTTGAGCAACCTCCATCATAAAAGGAAATTTGTTTTCAGAAAAATAGCCCAGAAGAGACGCATCCATGCCGGCACCTAAATTATCAGAATTGGATATAAAAGCATAGGTAATTTCTTCATCAAGAAGGGTTTTAAGCATACCGGATGTGTATAGGGCTGTATATACATCACCATGTCCCGGTGGATTCCATTCCAGTTCAGGCTTTTTAGGCCAGGTCGCAGGACTTAACCCTTCCTGCAATATTTTTGGGAACTTGTGCTGGAGAAAAACCAGCGGAAAACCGGGCGGGTCTATTTTTGACAGGGCCAAAAGGGTATCTTCATGTGTGCTGAAACTGTTCATCAGGGCAAGCTTTACATTACAGTGCTCTGCCTGTTGCAATATTATTTCAAGGAAGGTTTTGCCGTCTTTAACTTTAATAAGAGATTTGGGCCCGGTAAGCCCCATACTGGTGCCAAGGCCGCCGTTTAAGGTAATCCTTACTGCATGTTTGAACGCTTTTTTCCCGGCCGCGGTCCAGCTTCCCAAGTTGTTTGCATCTTTAATTTCATCTTTATGAACAGGATCTATATCCCTGTCAAACACAAGGCCTGTTTCGCCTTCAACCACTTTTTTATAATAATAGGAAAATGTGTCTATTACCATAGGCGAAAGCCCTTCCTTTTCCATTTTTGAGATAAAAGAAGACAGATGTTTCATGGCGGTTCCAACTCCCATATTGTTTAAAAAAGTTTCAAAGCATCGCGCTTAAAATTATATACGCAGAAATTTACAAACGCAAAAAGCAACTTAGGGTAGTGGGCAATTAGATTTAAAATGGCTGACTGTTTGAACGTATTAGTGAGCGTTAAGAAAGAACGACAATTTAAATAACATTTTCTATGAGTCGATTAATGTCGGCGTAAGCTGGCTTTTTATGAAAGGATTGCTCTAAGTTCTTTCTTTACGCTCACTTACGCGAGAGTTTCAGCCGTTTTAAATCTAATTGCCCACTGCCCCAAGTTCACCTCATAATGCGTTTGAAATTTCTGATATGATAAAGCCAATTTCAAAACGGGACATTTTGAAACTGTCTCAGTTCACTTTTTTTTCACTTTATTCCAGACTTTTATTTTATCACTTTTAGATAGTCCTTTAACGATTTCAATATTAATACCATCTGAAAGCCCTACCTCAATATATCTTTTTTCAAATTGCCGGGGTCCGTTTTCAACTTCTACGAATACCCTGTCTCCTTCAAATTGCAATAAACTTTCATTGATGGCCAATACGGTATCTTTCTTTTCCAGAACAATGTCGGCATTGGCGCTGTAACCGGCTCTGATGAAATGAGATTTTTTCAGCTTCATCTTAGCTCGTATTTCAAACTGTATGGCACCTTCCTCTGCAACCCCTTTTGGCGAAATATATTCTAAAACGGCATCGAATTTATCCTTCTCTATGGCACCGACCGAAAGGATTAAATTCATACCTGTTTTTATTTTTCCTACTTCGGATTCATCAACTTTGCCTTTGAAAATCATTTCCATCATATCGGCAATGACAGCTATGGTTGTTCCCGCGTTAAAGTTATTTGTTTCAATGACAGACTTACCTTCTTTAACAGGAATATCCAGAATCATTCCGTCGATGGTTGATCGGATCAACGTATTGGTTTCTACACCAGGATTTTTTGTAACTCCGTCTTTAATTAACTGCAAATTGTTGTCAGCCGCATCCAATTCTTCCCTGGCACTATTATATGCCATCTCATATTCCTCATATTTAGAGGATGATATTATTCCCTTTTCATGTAATTTATATCGTCGATTGAGTTCCCTTTTGGTGTCGTCCAGATTGATCCGGGCCAGATTTAATTTTGTCTCGGCATTGTTTAAGCTGATCATATTTGGAATAACTCGAATTCTAGCGATAAGGTCGTCCTTTTTAACTTTATCGCCGGGCTCTACAAAGATTTCTTCAATAATGCCGGAGATCTGTGGCTTTATTTCAATTTCTTTTCTCGGGACAATGGATCCCGTGGCTACGGTTTTTTTGATAATATTTGTTATAAAGGGGCTCCTGGTTTCAAAAATGACCGGTTTTTTTTGGGATTTGTTATATAAAAAGACAAGAGTGCCTCCAAAGACAATTAAGATTAAAATTAGGGTAAAAATTTTAAAAAATAGTTTCATTTTTTATGCATTCCTTATGGCGTCAACCGGTTTGATGCTGACAGCCCGATGGGCGGGAATCATACCGGCTAATATACCTGAAACAATAAGTATGATTAATGCGATTATTGCAATATGAAAGTCAACTCCAGGGTTTTGGAACATACCTGTGGAATGTCCAAAAATTTCTAATCCTTTAGAAACCGCCTCCAACATCCCTACGCCGACAACCAGTCCGAAGTAACCGGCAAAAGCGGTTAATAAAATTGATTCCAAGATGATGTTACTGATAATTTTCCATGGCGTAGCGCCGACTGCCCTTCTGATTCCGATTTCTCTGGTTCTTTCTTTAACGATTACGAGCATTATATTACTTACACCAATAATGCCTGCAACCAAAGTCATTGTCCCGACAAACCAGACCAGTATCCTAATTCCACGAAATAAACCTACAAACTTTTGGAATTCTTTTTCGGTATTCCAGTGCCCAAAAGCATGAATATCATTCGGGGCGACATAATGACGGGCCGCAAGAAGAGCAATGGCTTTTTTTTCTACTTTAGAGACCGGAACATATTTCACAGATGTCAGGGAAAACCAGCTTACACGGTTGCCGTAATTAAATGCCTGCTGAAATGTTGTAAAGGGAATAAAGATTGCCTGGTTTTCTTCTTCTTCCTCATCCCCCACTGCCTTACTGTTAAATACACCGATCACTTTAAAATGAACACCTTGTATCTTTATATATTGCTCGATGGGGTTTTCTCCGGGGCCAAATAAGATTTTAAAAACCCTGGCTCCAATTACGGCTACTTTGCGTTTCTCCTTAAGGTCAAGAGGATTCATAAAACGGCCGTAAGCGATATCCATCAGCTTTATGAAGTAGATTTCGGGAAAATCACCATAAATACTAAAAGCCCCGTTCTTTAGTCCTCTATTTACATTACTGATCCCCCTATGGCCGCCCAGTTTATTCCGGGGAGCAATGTATTCGATTTCAGGTATATTATCTTTTAGCGCTTTAATATCATCGTTATTGAACCTAAACCGTCTCCCGTGCGGAAATCCTTTATAAGGAACAGTGGTTCGTCGCGGCCATATAAATACGCTGTTGGTTGCTATTTTTTTAAAATCCTTTATTACACCGTTTTGCAGACCGTTTCCGCTACCCAGCATAATAATCAGCATAAAAACGCCCCAAAACACACCAAATGCTGTTAAGGCCGTACGCAATTTGTTTTTTTTTAAAGCGCTGAATATTTCCTGCCAATTGTCTTTATCAAAAATCATA
>JAUWOH010000098.1 GCA_030612225.1 Desulfobacteraceae bacterium | reverse complement strand
TTTATGCAGGAGAGTTGCAGTGCAGGGGACTGGGCATGAAAGTTGAAGCTTTTGATGATAATGGAAAACCTGTTGTTAATCAGCAGGGGGAGCTGGTCTGCTCAGCGCCTTTTCCGTCAATGCCGATCTATTTCTGGGATGATCCGGACAACAGCAAATATCACAGCGCCTATTTTGACCTCTATCCCAATATCTGGCTACACGGAGACTTTATAGAGATCAGTGACAGGGGCGGTGTAACGATGTGCGGGAGATCTGATGCAACCTTAAATCCCGGCGGTGTGCGAATCGGAACAGCCGACATATATCGCCTCGTTGAGCAAATGGATGAGATAGAAGATTCTGTAGTAATTGGTCAAAACTGGAAAAATGATATTCGGGTAATCCTGTTTGTAAAGCTTGTACAAAATTTTGAATTAACTGAGGAATTAAAGGGAAAAATAAAAAACATGTTGCGCACCAACGCTTCGCCCCGTCATGTGCCTGCAAAAATATTAAGTGTGCCTGCCATTCCCTACACTTTAAACATGAAAAAGGTGGAACTGGCGGTTAAGAAAGTTGTTGAAAACAAACCGGTGCTCAATAAAGACGCTCTGAGCAATCCTGAAGCGCTCGATTATTATGCTGATATAAAAGAGCTGCAGGAAGATTGATTTAAAAAGATACTGGAGACTTGAAATGACAGACAGCTTTAAAATTTACCCTGTTGGTTTTATCAGAAAAAAAGATGATACGGTTTTAATTAAAATTGATGAAAAATATAATAACGCTCTTTTAGGACTGGAACAGTTTTCCCATATAAATGTTCTGTACTGGTTTCACGAAAACGACAATCCTGAAAGTAGAAACACTTTACAGGTTAACCCTTGCAGGAATAAAAACAATCCTATGACAGGGGTGTTTGCCACACATTCCCCGCACAGGCCTAATCTCATTGCCATGTCTTTGTGTAAAATTTTATCTATTGATGGAACTACCATTAAAATAGATAAAATCGATGCCTTTGACGGCTCTCCTGTTATTGACATAAAAAGCTTTTTCCCTACAAGACTTTCAATACCGGATGTTCGAGTACCGGACTGGGAGAGAAAACAGGACTAAAGAATGCTCACAGATCTTTCCGGACAGATTGAAAGAATCACCTACAACAACGAAGAAAACGGTTTTACCATTGCCAGGATCAAGGTTTACGGGCAACGGGACCTGGTGACTATAGTCGGAAACCTCATAGCACCGACCCCAGGTGAAATCCTTAAAATGCGGGGCGAGTGGGCTAATCATCCTAAATTCGGCGAACAGTTCAAAGTAGTTGAATACGAAACTAAAATTCCGGCAACTGTTTACGGAATTCAAAAATACCTTGGCTCAGGACTTATCAAAGGGCTTGGGCCTGTCATGGCAAAACGGATTGTTAAAAAATTCGGCGAAGAAACGCTGGATGTTATCGAAAATGAAATTAATAAGCTCGCCTATGTGGAAGGTATAGGAAAAAAGCGAATCGCTATGATCAAAAACGCCTGGGATGAGCAGAAAGAAATCCGGGACGTCATGATATTTCTGCAGGCCCACGGTGTTAGCTCAGGATATGCCACGAAGATATTCAAAGAGTATGGAAACAGATCCGTCGCAGTGGTAAAGGAAAATCCTTTCCGCCTGGCAACGGATATTTTCGGCATCGGGTTTGTCACAGCCGACAGTATTGCTGAAAAACTTGGGTTTCCTAAAGATTCCGGGCAGAGGATTGAAGCCGGTATTCTGTATGTACTCCACAAACTTTCAGATGAAGGACATGTTTATTATCCTTATGAAGAACTTATTATAAAGAGCTTGGAAATTTTGGGCGTTGAGAGGGAAATCGTTGTAACGGCTCTTGGAATTTTGGCTGTTGACAAAAAAATAGTTTTTGAAGATTTGAACAATAGCCTTGAAGAATTTAAGGAAAACAACAAGGCAGTCTATCTGGCCAAGTTTCATCTCTGCGAGACCGACATTTCAAACAGGTTGAAGGCTCTGGCTTTATCGCCTAAATCGATTCGCAATATAGATACGGATAAAGCAATAGATTGGGTGCAAAAACATCTTTCGATCACTCTTGCAAAAAGCCAGGTTTCGGCTGTACGCTCTTCTCTTAAAAAAAAGGTTATGGTAATCACCGGCGGACCGGGTACTGGAAAAACCACAATTATCAATGCAATTTTAAAGATCTTTTCCAGACTCGGGGTGAGAATAATGCTGGCTGCGCCAACGGGTAGAGCAGCAAAACGGATGAGCGAAACTACCGGTTTTGAGGCCAGAACCATTCACAGGCTGCTGGAGTTTTCCTTTGCAAAGGGAGGCTTTCAGAAAAATGAGAAAAGGCCGCTTAGTTGTGATCTGCTTGTTGTAGATGAAGCCTCCATGATCGATACGATTTTAATGTATCATCTTTTAAAAGCGGTTCCTCCCGGTGCCACCTTAATTCTTGTCGGCGATGTGAACCAGCTCCCTTCCGTCGGGGCGGGAAATATTCTAAAAGACATTATAGAATCGAATGCCGTGCCTGTGGCCCGGCTAAATGAAATCTTTCGCCAGGCCAAAGAAAGTCGGATTATTGTTAATGCCCACAAGATAAACCAGGGTGTTATTCCGTCCTTTGAAACTTCTCATTTGCACGGTCAGGATAATGATTTCTATTTTATCCAACAGGAAGACCCGGGCAGGGTTCTTGAAATTATCCTTGAACTTGTAAAGGTTCGGATACCCCAACGTTTTGGGTTTGATCCTGTGGATGATATTCAGGTATTAACTCCCATGCACAAGGGCGTGGCAGGAGCGGGCAATCTTAATAGAGAGCTGCAGAAAATGCTCAATCCGGGCTCGGAGGGCATCATACGTGGGGACCGAAATTATCGGGTAAGCGACAAAGTGATGCAGGTTAGAAATAATTACGACAAGGATGTCTTTAACGGAGACATCGGAAGAATTACACAGATCTATCCTGAAAATCAGCAGCTTGTTATTTCATTCGATGGCAGAGAAGTAACCTTTGACTTTTCGGATCTGGATGAAATCGTTTTGGCTTACGCAGTTTCAGTGCACAAATCCCAGGGCAGCGAATTTCCAGCAGTGGTTATCCCTGTCCTGACACAGCACTATATTCTTTTGCAGCGAAATCTGATTTACACTGCCGTCACCCGGGGCCAGAAGCTTGTTGTAATGGTCGGCACCCGCAAAGCGCTGGCTATCGCTGTGAAGAATGATAAAACTAAAAAGCGTTTTACATATCTATCTTATCGATTGGGGCATCGACTATCCTAAATGCAAAGAAACCTTTATTCTTTGAATCCATAATGAAAGATTTCGTACTTTGTTTCTCCTCCGAGAAGAGAATCTATCTTAGCTTGAATTTCCTTTTTGTCTTCACTTTTAAGCCATTCTTTCCAGTCTTGAGAAGACTGCCACGTACTGATGACCATGAACTCTTCCGAGCTTTCAAGGTTTCTTAATGTTTCACCGGAAATATAGCCTTCATGATTAGTAGCCAGGCTTCTCATTTGCCTGACAAGTGGTATTAATTCCTTTGCCTTTTCTTCAGGTACATGTCTTCTTATAAGAATTTTTACAGCCATTTTGTCCTCCTTGTTATATAGGATTTAAAATACGAATACATAAGTGCGCTTTGATGGTCAAGTAAAAAAGATTTGAAATAAAAACCAGAGAAAAATTAAAAACTTGAGCTTGACGGCATGCCTTTATAATAATAGATTAGAGTTGGTTAATGATGGCCGATTTCAACTCTGATGATCTCGTAAAAAGTATCACAGATGGTGCCATCAACTCTATTGTCGCACAAATTATTCACTCAAGTTTCACACCCCTGATTTCTGTTATTGTAAAGACGGTAAGGGGTAAAAATAATATTTTTAAAGCGAAATCATTTGCTTATAATTTGTAACCGGCACCCAATGGGTTATACAACATGATCAGGCGCAAACAAGATAGAACATATTGGATTGAATAAGGTATCAAGCATCAATCTTATATTTATTGATTGGCGCCGTTGTTAAAATCACTGGCAGTATATTACGCTTTAATAATTTATTTTTAGCCCTTGCCGTCTATGGCTTAGGAAAAACTAAAGGGTACGAAACTTGAGTTATTCATTTAAGGCTCTTTATATATGAAAAATAAAAAAAATTCTGCCTCATCGGTATCTGCTGTAAAAAGTCGAATTATTTATCTGATCGCTCCTCGAACACCTGATAATTTCTGGTCCATGAAAAGCACTGTAGAAGCTGTGAGAGTTAAAACTTTGATGCCTAATTCGGCACTTGCAACATTGGTTGCATTAACACCTGAAGACATAAATATTGAATATAAATACTGTGATGAAAATGTTTCAAAAATTGATTTGAACATGCCCTGTGATCTTGTTGCAATTACAGGGTATACCCTTCATTCCAGGCGAATCGGCGAAATATCAAAAGCTTTTAGAGATCGAAACATTCCTGTAGCCTTAGGCGGAGCCTTTGCAACCCTTAACCGTGAAGAAGCCACAGAACTGGCGGATTATCATTTTGTTGGAGAAGCTGAATATACATGGCCGAAATTTCTTTTAGAATGGCAAAATGGATCAGCAGGTCCCGTATATGAACAAAAAGAATATATTGATATGAAAGACAGCCCGCCTCCGGTGTGGTCATTTATTAATGGAACAGAATATCTGTATTTTACAGTTCAGACAAGTCGAGGCTGTCCAAACAACTGTGATTTTTGTGATGTCATACTTCTGGTTGGCAGAAAATACAGAATAAAATCTGTTAAACAGGTAATGACTGAAATAAAAAATGCCCATGCAAAAGGTGCTGAAACAGTATTTTTTTCAGATGACAATTTTTTCGTAAATAAATCGTTTACAAAGGAATTATTAATAGAAATTATAAAATGGAATACTGCGCAAAAAGCACCTGTATCTTTCAGCACACAGGCAACTACTAAAATCAGTGATGATGAAGAAATTTTAAAGCTACTTGCAGATGCCCGTTTTTCCGCAATTTTTTTCGGTGTCGAAAGCATTAGAAAAGAATGTTTGGATGAAATTAATAAAGGGCATATCTTCCGCTACAATCCAAAGGAAGCGGTAATGAAGATATCCAGCTACGGCATCCTTCCTTTTATTGGGCTGATTGTCGGTTTTGACCATGATGACAAATCAACATTTAATGAACTTGAACAATTCCTGAATGAAACGGGTAGTCCGCTTGCATCAATAAGTATTTTAAATGCTCCGAAAAATACTACCCTGTATGACAGAATGAAAAAACAAAATCGCTTAAACGAAGATTTTAACGGGGTATGGCATTATTCAACAAATATTATACCTTTAAATTTAACACTCGAAGAGTTGATTGAAAATCACCAAAATCTTTTTAAAAATTTATATAAACCGGAAAATTTTGAATCAAGAGCCTTAGACTGGCTGGCAAATATTAAATACTTTTCCCCTCGTTATAAAAATTCAAAGATGAGCTTTTCAAAATTTATAAAACTTTTCTATATTATCGGATTTTACCTGTTCCATGAGCCATGGCCTGTAAAATTAATGCTGTTTCGTATTTTGGTTAAAACATGGAAAATTAACCCAAATTTAATTAAAAAAGCAATAACAATTATGTCGCAATACTGCCATTATTATGATTTCGCGAACAGGTCGTCGTAAAGCAGGATCTTCATTTTCACAACTTCCCTTAAGCCGCTTCTTTCCCAAAAGCACGTTTGGCAAGGTCTCTTCTCCTGGGAGTAAATGTATTGGCCTCCTTTTCTTTTCTAACCACTTTCTGAAGCAGTTTAAACATCTTGATGCTTTGTGGTTCGTCTTTATAAAATGTATCCCAAGCATATGTAAATAATTCCTGAAGCTTTTCCGGAGTCATATGCTTGGGATAATATACTACTCGGTCAGCAGAGTATTCATCCCAGTCATAAGAAAAAATCCTCTTTTGTTTATTAAGATCATCCCAGGCTTTTGTATGCGGGAAAGGTGCCAAAACGGTAAACTCCGCAAGATCGAGTTCGATTTCCAGGAGAAAATCTATAAGCCTTTTAATATAGTCTTCCGTGTGAGTGTCCAGGCCAAGGAGAATGGTTCCTTCAACTCCGATTCCATGGTCATGGTATCGTTTTATCCTGTCTTTAATCAAATCCGATGTATCAAAAACAGCCTGATAGACGTACCAGGCGCCTGCCTGCGCCGCCAGATCCAGAACTTCAGGCTTATTTTCAATGGGGTGACTGCACCAGTTTTTTTTAAGTGGAATCATTTCCCGAAACAGATCCATTTCCCATTTAGTATCCTGTGCCAGTGAATTATCGACAAGAAACAACCGGTTGTTATCTATACTTTCCATCTCTTCGATGGACTTATCAATAGGACGGGGCCTGAAACTTCTTCCGCCAAGGTAGGAAACAGCGCATGGATAGCAGTTAAAACGGCATCCCCTGGATGCGTGAACCAGATCAACCATCTGGACGCCTTTGTAATTATACAGGTCCCTTTTTAAAATCTCTCTTCTGGCCGTACCGACAATTTCAATGGGAGGTCTGTCGTCCATATAGTTATACGCTTTTTGCAGTTTATCATTTTTAAAATCTGAAAAAACCTTCTCCATTCTTCCTTCAGCCTCACCCAGGAATACGGAATCTGCATGTTCCATGGTTTCTTCAGAATGCAGCATAGTAGAAATACCGCCGAATATTACTTTGATACCCCTTTTTCTGTAAATATCCGCAATTTCCCACCCCCTTTTCACCTGGATGGTAAGCATCATGGAAATACCCACAAAATCTACAGGATCATCAAAATTAATTTCTTCCAGGTTTTCATCGACAAATTCCACGTCCACATAATCCGGCAAAGCTGCAGCAAAAACCACAGGACCGTGAGGTGGAAGGTGAAACTCGGTTTGTCTTTCAAGTTTTGCCCATTTTGGATAAATCAGCTTGAATTTCATAAAAAAGTTCCTTAGTATGTAACCGTATCGGGTTCAAAGGTTCAAGGTTGCATTTTTGTCCCCGGATTCCACTTTGGAAGCGTATTTCCATAAGTAGCGCCCGATTTCGTCAACCCCAATCTGAAAATTGGCAGCGCATTGGTAATAATGTGGCAAACCAGTATTTTTTACAAAAACTTCGGGTCTTTATTTTTGTCCTTGTTCCTAACCCTGAACGTTGAACCCTGAACCGTTGAACGGCTACCTTAATCTTTTAGACGTTTTGCCTCTTTCAGTTCAAATGCCAGTGCATATCTGTTTATACCGTAGGAAGCAAGTTTTATTCTGCCAGGAAAACCATTTTGGTTTGATGAGCCAGCCACCTTTTTACAGTGGTCCGCCCTAACGGTTTTTCTTAAAGTGCCATTTGGGTTATACTTTCGCATTTCCCAGTTACAGTCATTATTTGTAATGACATCAACAACTCTGCCGGCATCATTTTTGTATCGACAGACGTGTAAGCCATCGCCAGTCATGCCTGATTCAATAAGACTTCCCTCAGGCTTAAAAAACATCAATTTGATATCATCCATCATGCCCCTAACAAAATCGATGGAATCAAATGGAGAAATGCCTCGATTAATAACTACTTTTTGGTCATAATATGCATCAAGCAAAACGAACCCTTCAATTGTCATGATAACAGATGCTATTTTTCTTTCTTCCTGAGAAATAACGGTTATCCCCATTACAAAGCTCTTTTTATTACCCGGCATTGGAAATTCAATAAGATGAACAAATCGCCATTTGCCTTCCGGAAATACATCGGAGCATTTTTTGTGGATTTCGGGTATTATCGAAGGATTAACCGGATCAAGTTTTGGAAGGCCTGTGCAGGAAACAGTTCCCAATAAAATGAGGAGCCAAGCTGTGATGATTTTCATTAAATCTTCCGAAACAAAGAATCGTCTATTCAGGATACAGGTTAAGAACTTGCTTTTATAGTGGTTGTCAAAAAAACGTTCTGTTATCCAAACGTTTTTTTCTACAACCACTTATACCGCAATTCCATATTTCGGAACATATTTATGAAAAGCGGTATAACAGCCTGAGTATGGAAAAAGTGCACTTGTATGTCAAGGAATAAATTGGCACATACATGTTGTATAGATCGAAATGGGTTTTGGTCAGCAGTCAACCACCACCCCTCGAAGGAATGGTGACCCCAAAAGGGTCCATGAAAAAACAATACTCACCGCAGAGCCGCAGAGAACGCAGAGTTTATTCTTTAATTTGTTTTCCTTTGAGAGGAAGGAAAATAACTGGTGCTCTTTTCTCTGCGAACTTGGCGAGGGACTTGTCGGGGCGTCTTATCGGGTCGTAGCTTGAAAAGCGAGGCCTGAAGCGTGCGGTAAAAACCATTCTCGCACTTACCTGCATAGCAAAGCTGGGACCATCCCGCTAAAACGGGAAGGTTTAATGTGTTAATTAATGGCAATTAAGGAGACAGCGAGTGTTTGTACTTTTTCTGCAAGAGTTGATGGGTTTACAGCATTTTTGTTTGACAAGACTACTCTTAGCTGACAATACTTATTGTCAACGATAGCGATTAGATACAAAGGAAAATCAAAATTGCAACAACAAAAAGTATTAGATAATATTATAAAAGATTGTTTCTGGGATTTAAATTTTACTGATAAAGATATTAAAGATATTATTAATTCAAAAGATATAAAAAGAAAATCTTTTTTATTTAATAAAATTTTATTGAATAGTACAAATTTATTTATGGATTTAAAGATATTTAGTAATGATGATTTAAAGATACTTATTGAAAAATTTGAAGTTCCAAAATTTAATTATGATTATATTTTTAGAAGAAAAAATATTGTGGAAGTTTATTTTTTAGATAAACCATTATTGATAGACGAGTTAAAATGGGTGGCATAGACTATAAAAAACTTTATGGTTTACAAGACAAGATCCTTGATAAGGTTTTTGAGTGTGAAAATGAATTTTATCTTACAGGGGGTACTTGTCTTAGTAGATTTTATCAGGAAAAAAGATATTCAGATGATTTGGATTTTTTTACCAATAATTCCAACAGATATGCTTTTGCAGTTAAAAATATAAAAAAAGCATTACAAAAAGATTTTGATTTAGTTGTTAAGGTTGACTCAAAAAGCTTTATAAGATTCAAAGTAGACGGTTTGATGCAAATCGATTTTGTCAATGATATTGCTGCAAGATATAAAAATGTGGTGGTTTTAGAAAATAACTATATAATTGATAATGTTGAAAATATATTGAGCAATAAGCTGACTGCAGTAATAGGAAGAGACAATCCAAAAGATATCTTTGATATATATTTAATATCAAAATTTTATACATTTTCCTGGGGCGATATATTAAATTCAGCACATGAGAAAGCAGGATTTACTAATGAGGATTTAGTAATAAGATTAAAAAGCTTTCCTGTAAATTTATTAGAACATATAAATATTATTGACACAAATTTTCTAAATAATTTTGAAGATGAATTTATGACAATAATAGAAAATATATCCAATATATCAGGATAAACACAAAAGCTTTGAACCGTAGATGACTTTTGCCACGCCTGCCCGGTGTGAGTTTACCCGGTAGCCAACCGCTGTAATCGCTCGTAAATTGTAATATTTCACTTCTTTTTCTTGTGTTTTTCCTTTAATGGCGCCATGCTGAGTGGTATGTGCAAAATTTGCACATACCATGTTTTCATC
>JAUWOH010000216.1 GCA_030612225.1 Desulfobacteraceae bacterium | reverse complement strand
ATTCAATGCTTGATAGAGAAAGTGCACATAACCAGGGTTTCAAGCGGCTTAGCTGCTGTATCGGTATGCCGGAGGCATCAGCTCTTTTTTTTAATAAGTCGAATGTTTGCGATGAAATGCTGTCCTCAAGATTATCTCCTTTGGGATAAACACCAAGGGTCATTATCTTTGTCTGGAAAGAAGGATCATTAACGGCCTCTATATCTGCCTCAAAAAAAATCTTTGAGCATTTATCATATGCACGTTCTATTATTTCAGGCAGCGGGTATATATCTACCGGTGATATATGCAGAGAACCCAGCAAAAAGACTGTGTTATTCGCTGTTTCAATTGACCATAGACAATGTTTATTCGTATCTCCCGGTTGGCCGGCAAAGGCAGTACCGAAAAACGTTGAAACAATTAAAAAAACAATAAGAAAAAGGATTGTTTTAAAAAACAGCCCCCTATGTCTATGCATTTTCAGACTCACATTAATTCCTCATTTTGAAACCTTTCACATGTTCAAAGGTTTACCCGCCTATAAGCGGCACCGTAGGCGACCGGAGTTCAGGGTTAAGAGGTTTGAAATTCAATACAAATCTTATCCATTGATACATCAACCCTGAATCCTGTTGTTAGAAGCCGTTTTACGATAATCTTTTAATTATTCTTTTAGCGAGGCTATCTTCTATTTCAGTATGCCTTGGGATAGGTTGGCTTTTTCCTGTTTGAGGATTTTTATACCAGTCATGATTACCGCCATGACGTATGAAGACACAACCGTTTGACTTAATTGTTTTAATCATCTTTTTTTCTTTTCAAATTGCCACTTCCAATAGCTGAAAAGATTCTGCATCAGGCACCAAACCTTTATTAATATCATAATAAATTTCGATTAAATTTTCTTTTAATTCATCCAATGTTTTGCCTTGACTTTCATAATCGGGATACTCTTGTATATGCCCGACAAACCATTCTTTTTCTTTTTTATAGACAATATTTAATTTCATAAATGCCTCCATAGTTTTTTTTATTCTATATGTCTTACTATGACCGCATGTCGATTGTGTGTCAAGGCTAAAAGGAAGAGCGGTCTTTGGCCTATATGAGCACCACTTCGTGGCTTGAGGAGCGGCCTATCGGCCTTGAGTTTTTGCCTCAAGCAAAGAGCGCTCCTCAAGTGAAACGCTCTTCAAGCGAAGCACTCCTTGAGCGTAACGGTCATTTCGCGAAGCGCTTCTCCATCATCTACTTCTCCCGGGCTCTTTGAATTTTTGCCCATGTATCCCGAAGAGTCACCGTTCGGTTAAATACAAGTGCAGTGGCAGAAGAATCTTTTGAATCTACACAGAAATAGCCCTGCCTCAAAAACTGGTAGCGACTCCCCGGCGCCGCATCGGCCAGGCTCGGTTCAACCAGGCATGATGTCAGTCTTTCCAGCGAGTTTGGATTCAAAAAAGATTTAAAGTCGGCGCCGGTTTTTGTCTCTGAGGGATTCTCTTGTGCAAACAGATGGTCGTATAAGCGAACTTCTGCTTTAAGCGCATGACCTGCCGAGACCCAGTGCAATGTTCCCCTTACCTTCCTCCCGTCTTCAGACCATCCGCCCCGCGTCTTTGGATCATAGGTGCAATGCACTTCGATAACTTCACCTGTTTTTTCATCCTTCACAATATCTGAACATTTTATATAATACGCATGCTTTAATCTTACTTCACGCCCCGGGGTCAGACGAAAAAACTTTTTCGGAGGATCTTCCATAAAATCTTCCTTTTCGATATACAAAACCCGGGAAAAAAGAATTTTTCTTTTTCCTGCACTTGAATCTTCAGGATTATTTTCCGCATCCAGCTCTTCCACCTTACCTTCAGGATAATTATCTATGACAACCTTAAGAGGCCGCAGCACACCCATTACACGGGGGGCGTGTTTATTCAGATCTTCCCGTACGCTGTACTCAAGGAGTGCCACATCCACCATGCTGTCTCTCTTAGCCACACCGATACGCTCACAAAAGTTTCGAATTGAAGCCGGTGTGTATCCGCGTCTTCGCAAGCCGGAAATAGTCGGCATCCTCGGATCATCCCACCCGGTGACATGCCCTCTTTCCACCAGTTCTATAAGCTTGCGCTTACTAAGTACCGTGTAAGTCAGATTAAGACGGGCAAACTCAATCTGCTGTGGGTGATAAACTTTTAATTCGTCAAGAACCCAGTCGTAAAGCTGGCGGTTAATTTCAAATTCCAGTGTGCAAATTGAATGAGTTATTCCTTCAATGGAATCGGACAGGCAATGGGTAAAGTCGTACATTGGATAAATGCACCACTTATCACCTGTTCTGTAATGAGACACATGCCTGATGCGGTACAAAGTCGGGTCACGCATAAGCATATTGCCGGACGCCATATCAATTTTTGCCCGAAGTACGTGAGCACCATCATTAAATTCGCCCGCTCTCATACGGGAAAATAGATCAAGATTTTCATCAATGCTTCGATCGTGATAAGGGCTTTCCCGACCAGGTTCAGTCAGGGTACCTCGGTACTTCCTGATTTCCTCTGCACTCAGGCTGTCAACATATGCTTTGCCTGCTTTTATCAGCTGCACAGCATAGTGATAAAGCTCCTCAAAATAGTCCGATGCAAAAAACTGCCTGTCTTCCCAGTCAAATCCCAGCCATCGAACATCTGACTTGATCGACTCCACGTACTCCATTTCTTCCTTGCTGGGATCTGTGTCATCGAATCTCAAATTGCAAATGCCCCCTTTATGTTCAGCAGCAATGCCGAAGTTAAGACAAATGGATTTGGCGTGGCCGATGTGTAGATAACCGTTAGGCTCAGGTGGAAATCGGGTTACTACCCTGCCGTCGTATTTATCCGTCTTCATGTCCTGGGCAACAATACTTCTAATAAAGTTGGGAGGAGGTACCGTCTGCTTAGTGTCTGGCGTTTTCATAATTTTCCTCGTTCAAGGTTCAGAGGTTCTGGGTTCAAAGGTTCAAAGGTTCAGAGTTCAGAGGTTTACCCGCCTTTGGCGGCACCATAGGCGACCAGGGTTCAGGGTTGTTTTTGTCAGTCCACAGAACTTGCGGATTAGCTCTCGGGCCAACTGCCATTGGTTCAATATCCTCATACCTTCTCCAGTCAGGGATTACCAATTTCCGCTTAGATTCGGATTTATGTCGAGAACCGATAACCTCTGAACCCTGAACCATTGAACCTTTGAACCGTTACTTTTTTAGTATATGAAAAACTTCCGATTAGCAAGTCAGAGATTATATATTTGGATCATCTCCAAAAGAGTTGGAGTGATCCTAAGGGGCCAAGGGGTCAAAGATTCAAGGGTTCAAGTGAAATACATTATAATCACATAAGGTTATAAGCTTGAGAAGGTTGTACTGTTTAGTGGCCTGAACATTCATTAAATCAGTAACTCAAGTTTCGCACCACTTATCTACATCGAACCCTTAATTTCTGAGGAGTTTATTCGTATCGAAGGAGTGACCGAGACGGTTATTATGGCAGTGGGATTCAGGTAGAAACCATTGACCCCTCGAATCCTTTTTTCCAGCTTTTTACAAAAACCTTTAAGTATTACACAAAATTAATTTTTCGATGTTTTATAAAGATTGACAATCCTGCAACTGGTATATTAATGATGGTTTCGCAAAGAATCTGCGCCCATCGAAGATCCCGTTATCCGGGGAAGGACGTAGTTTTAAAAATTGAATAAATGGAGGGTAATCTTTTGAAATATTTATTTAATTCAACCTGCAGGATCCTTTTTTTAAGTTTTATTTTTATTATATTCGCAAATATTAATTTATTTGCTGCAGAGCCGGACAGGGTTGTCATAATTCCCTTTAAGATGAACGCTGAAAAGGATCTTACCTTTTTGAAAGACGGCATTTATGACATGCTCGCATCACGTCTTTCCAGAGCAGGCAAGGTACAGGTTGTAGGTCGCGAAGAAACAGAAAAAGCACTTAAAGCTGTCACCGGGCCTATAAATGAGGAAACGGCACGACAAATTGGAGAAAATCTTAATGCAGACTTTGTCCTTTTCGGCAGCCTCACGGTTTTCGGCAACAGTGTAAGCATTGATGCTAAAATGGTTGATGTTTCCGGGGATAAACAGAAGTTTGCCTTTTTCAACCACAGCCAGGGCATGGACGAGGTAATCCCACAGATAAATATTATAGCAGGAGATATAAATGAAAAAGTTTTCGGTGTAAAATCAACGGTTACCACTCCTCCGCCGGCATCCTCGACACCGGCTCCTGGAAGTCAAAAAAGAGATATCCATGCCCACCCTGAGACGCTTCTTAAAAATGAAGTAACCGGCGAAGAGCCGCCTTTGCAAGGCGGGCAAAATTCGCTGCTTGTTAAAGACGGCAGCACCAGGGAATTATCCACCAAATTCTGGAAGAGCAGAAATTTCAAATTGTTTTTAAACGGTCTGGCCCTTGGCGATGTAGACAAAGATGGAAAGGTAGAAACAGTTGTAGCCGGAGCACGCTCAATCCGGATTTACAGGTACGAAAACCGGCGCCTTCTTAAAGTTGAAGAGATAAATGAAAGCAAAAACTTATATTTCATAGGACTTGATATAGCGGATATTAACCAAAACGGTTATCCTGAAATTTTTGTTACAAGCCTTAGCTCAGGCAAAAACAGCGTCAGTTCCTTTGTGCTTGAATACAACGGTAGAAAATATGTCAAGATTGTAGATAACGTACCGTGGTATTTCAGGGTTGTTAAAATGCCTGAAAAAAGACCCGTTTTGCTCGGGCAGAAAAACAGGGGCGGAGGGCCCTTTGCTTCTGGAGCAATTCATGAAATGACCTGGGAAAATTCAGAATACCTTCCTTCCGTACAGGTCTTAAAGTCAGGACAGGTAAGTGTCATTGGAGCTGCAATGGGAGATGTCATGAACAGCGGTGATGACCTTGTTGTAGCTTATACAAAAACAGACAGATTAAGGATATTTAATACAGGCGGTGGTGAAGAGTGGACCGGAAGTGATCGTTTAGGAGGCAGCACCCTTTATTATATCCTGCCAAAAACCGAGCCCGGCATTGAAAACAGAGAGTATCTTCCCATGCGGGTTGCCATATGCGACATGAATAAGGATGGAAAAAACGAAGTAATTGCAGTGACAAATCATGAAATGGCAGGAAGCCTGCTGAAAGATTTTCGAAAATTCACAAAGACAAACTTTGTTTCACTCTCGTGGGACGGACTCGGACTTGTGCCAAACTGGAAAACACGCACAATTTCCGGTCATATTCGTGATTTTGCAATCGGCGATTTTGACAATGACGGAAAAAATGAACTTGTAGCCGGTGTAATAATTAAAGAAGGGACTATTGTGTTTACAACGCCCAAAACTACTATTATTGCTTATGAGATAGGGAAGTGAAAGAAAGATTCACCACGGAGCACACTGAGATCACAGAGGATATTAATTGTTTGATAAAAATCAAGTTATCGTTTAATTTTAATGTTAAAGTTCTTAAAGGCGGAATACGTCGATTAATTAATGTACTCTGTGTTCTCTGTGGTTAAAAACAAAAACCAATCACGAAAGCCCGAAAGGACGAAAACACGAAAAAAGAAATAGGGAGAAAGAATGTTTCGTGCTTTCCTCATTTCGTGTTTTCGTGATAAAAAATAAAATCAGACATATTTTCACAAAGGCTTTGCATGAAGATTGACTTGTCAGGCAAACATTAATCGACCTTTTGCAAGTGGAATTTCACGATCCAACTCTTTTGCAGTTTCTATCCACTCATTTATAATAATTTCAGCATTTGAAATAGCTTCCTGGTACGTTTTGCCATCTGCCATGCATCCGGGCAATTCA
>JAUWOH010000247.1 GCA_030612225.1 Desulfobacteraceae bacterium | reverse complement strand
TTTTAAATACAAGAGCAAGTTTATCACTTAAATTTTCAAACATTCAGATCTCGTTATCTGCCTAATAAAAACAACCGAAGGCATTGATATTCAGTCTTGATATTCACAAGGATTGCAAATAAGTTGAATACCAAAGCGATTTGTGTTATAAGGTTCCAGGTTCACAGTTAATGCACGTTGATTATTAAAATCAAACAGTTTAATATTTCATAAATTCTATGTCAAGTAAAATTAAAGCCAATTACAGGGTAACCGCATTTGGAAATAATGTTACCTTTAACCCCCTCCTTATTAAACTGATTAATCTGGTTTATTTTTCCAAATGCGGTTACCTTGAAGCCAATTATGTTAGCCGACAAAAACAAAACAGACATTAAAGAATTATCATCAGAGCAGCTTGCTTCATGGCTTATTGATAATGAAATTGAGCCTTATCGGGCGGTCCAGATTTTAAAGTGGATCTATCTTAAGCAGGCGGATTCATTTGACATAATGACCGATTTGAGCAAAGAGGTTAGAAAACTTCTGTCACTTTCTTTTTCAATCAAACGCCTTGAAAGAGTAACTATTAAAAAATCGCAGGATGGCTCCAGGAAATATCTTTTCAGGCTTCAAGACGGAAATCATATTGAAAGCGTGCTTATCCCTGAAAAAGATCGCTATACGCTCTGTATATCAAGCCAGGTCGGCTGTGCCCAGGGATGCAGATTCTGCCTTACAGCAAAAGAGGGATTTATACGCAACCTTACGAAAAATGAAATTGTTAGCCAGGTACGTGATATAAAAAAGGATCATGCAGACCCAAAACCTGTTACTAACATTGTTTTCATGGGAATGGGGGAACCTCTGGCAAATTATAAAAACGTTGTTGATGCCGTTGACATGATTTTAAACAAAAGCTTTGGACTCGGGTTTTCAAGTAGAAAGGTAACAATTTCAACAGCAGGACTGGTTCAAAAGCTTTCGGACCTGGGTCATGAAACAGAAGCAAATCTGGCTGTATCCTTAAATGCTACAGAGAATGAAACACGCAGTATGCTCATGCCGATAAATAATAAATATCCAATTGAAGAGCTACTTGATGCCTGCCGCCGATATCATTTAAAGCCCCGCAGAAGAATTACATTCGAATATATCTTGTTAAGAGGAATAAACGATTCCACTAAAGATGCCAATCGTCTTGTTAAACTTCTCAGGCAGGTCAAAGGAAAAATAAACCTCATCCCTTTTAATGAGTATGAAGGATGCCTTTTCAGGCGGCCTGAAGAATCGGTCGTAAACCATTTCCTTGAGATTTTACACAATAACGGTTATACGGCCATAATTCGCCACAGCAAGGGCCGGGATATAAGTGCAGCATGTGGGCAACTCAGGGCAAAGGTTGAAGATGATGCTTGATGCGAAACCCCGCTTTGCGCTGACTTTTAGACAGACTTGACACTGTGGGTTTTTCAGGGAGTTCTTTTAATCGCCCCAAAACTTTGAATATCGAATATCGAACAAGGAATTTCGAATAATGAAGTGTGGAATCGCAAAGCTCCAGACGTCGCCTACGGCTTCAGTCTACGCTTCCAGCTACGCCCTGACAAGATGCCCCGGCAAGCTATCTTTTAAATATTAAAAATGATAGAATACCTTACTTCGATATTCGAAATTCCTTGTTCGATATTCTGCGGTTCAAAACGAACTTGTAAACTTGGATTTTTATTTAGATTATTTGAAAGTCTTTGGATAAACACCAGATGTCATCAAATCATAAGGTGTCTGACATCTGACGGCGGTATTTCCTGAACCTTGATGATTTCCTGTCCTGAAGGTGCTTTGATTGAAACATCTACTGGAGTTGTTCCTTTTGATTTGCTGTACCCTGCGCATATGGATGCAGCCGTCACAATTGCTTCCTTGTTGTCTGCATGGGGTATCAGTGTGATGGGGCCGGGGAAATTTTTTACTTTAATCATTGTGTCTGTGGCAGGATTATAGAATTTTAAAATATTCTCATTGTCCTTTTGGGTTCTCCCCACTATTATTTTTATGTTTTCGTTTAAGCGAAAATGGCGTCCGTGTTTTAAAAGATGGAGTTCTGTTTCACTACAGGTTTCCTTGTGATTAAAAAGGTCTTTAAGACGAACAGAAAATATTTTGTCTGTAAGCAGGCATCCACCTCCTGGAGCAGGATAATCAGTAATACCGAATTTTATTGCCAGATCTATCTGGGGTTTGCGGGACCGCCCTGAAATATTGAGCAAAACCTCTCTTTTAACCAGACCCTTTCT
Organism: Desulfobacteraceae bacterium; assembly: GCA_030612225.1. Classification (GTDB taxonomy): domain Bacteria; phylum Desulfobacterota; class Desulfobacteria; order Desulfobacterales; family JAUWMJ01; genus JAUWMJ01. The sequence continues at coordinate 2,955 of JAUWOH010000247.1, read as the reverse complement.
TTCAGGAATTGTTTCAGGCAGTCTTTTTGCGCATAAAGGACGTAGTATCAAGCCGTCAAATCCGGAATGTTTTTCAACATAACGAAGGGATGATTTTGTCTGAGACATGGGACGCTGCCCGACAACTTCACCGCTGAAAAGAAAATCAAAACCTTTATCTTTCATTATTTCGCCGGCATGCCTGAACATTAAAGCATGGCAGTCCATACAGGGGTTCATGTTCTGGCCATAACCGCAAGGAGGGTTTTTCAGCATCTCAAGATAGGATGCTGTGATATTCTTTATGGATAGAGGAATACCCGTTATCCGTGCGGCCTGACTGGCCTTTTGGGCAGAAAAAAACGGTGTTTCAAAAGTAACCCATTCAACATCTATCCCCTGCCTGCGCAAAACCAGGGCAGCGAGAATGCTGTCAAGACCTCCGGAACACAGTCCCAAGGCTCGTATTTTTGACGGTTGTAAATTCATATATCACTCATTATAGGTTACTCAAGTTTAGCCTATTCAGCTAAAATTCACATCTTCGACACAAATCAACTCTTTGGGAATTAAGGTTTTGTTGTAGATAAGGGGTGTGAAACTTGAGCAAGTTATTTTTGACCGAACCCTTAGTAAAGCTCCTGAACATTTTTTAACCTGTTAATCATGTCATAAAGTTCATTTTCCGACGCTTTAATATAAGATTTCAGTGTTTGAGCCCGATCATGATCGTAAGCGGAGACTACACCTACAAAATTTACTGATAGAGTGTAATCGTTAACGATAAACGGTTTGTCGTGCAAAATCTTCATAATTCTACTCATAGCCATTTTTGAATCCGTTTTTTTCGTCATAGGAAGCAAGGTTAATATTTTTTTCTTATCCAGAAGGCCGACCGTATCAGTGTCACGTACAATATTTGCCAACTCTGTGAGAACTGCATTCATAACAGCATCGTGTGTAACCGATCCCTTGGGAAGAGGTTTTTCAGGAGTAACCTTTAAAATCGAAAGTAGCATGGCTGAAAAGGGCGTTCCATAACGAACGGACCGTGAGATTTCTTTTTCAATAAAATAAAGTGTGCTGTTGCGATTCAAGACACCTTTTGGAAGACCTGGTTTTTCTTTTTTCTTTTCTTTTTCTTTCTTTTCCTTCGCTTCCTTTTTTAGTTCCTCCTTTTCCTGCGTTTTCTTTTTCAGATCGTCCTTTTCCTGGTCCTCTTTTTCCTGTGCTTCTTTTTTCAGCTTTTCTTTCTGCAGGATTTTCTTTTGCTGATCGAGTTTGCTCTTAGAGATTTCATCAAATATCTGTTTGATATCGTTCTCATCAAGGCCCTTTTCCCGAACAGCTGATCGTACATTCTCAAGGATTGCCTTCAGTTCCTCTCCTTTATCTGCGTCTTCCTCAAAAATATCGAGAATAGTCTTGCCCTCTCCTGCACCTGAAGATTCATAACGCGAAGCCCAGTCAGACTGAAGCTTATTAAAGCATTCTTCCATGCGTTCTTCGAGACGCTTTTCAACAGAGCTGATGACATCGTTATTTATATCTTTTTGCTTCAAACTGCCGACAATTTCTGATTCCACTTTGGAAATAATTTCTTTAAGGTACTTGCCTCCCTCTTCACCTTTTTGCTCGGCAGCATCAATAGATATCTTTGATCCAATTCGCTCAACATAATCAACAAGCAAATCCGATAAAACCTTTTCATCGCCGGTTCCTTTTTTAATTTCAGAAGCAAGATAAATAAGTTCAGCCGCTCCTGTCGGATCAATCTGGAGTTCACGTATTAGCTCTTCACCATCAACACCGATTTCTTCAGCACTTTTCTTTAGTATCTGGGCAAGTTCTTCGCTTTGCAATTCTTTTCCCAATTCCTGGGCCAGCTGCGCGAACTCGGGAAGAGACATGCCCTCTGATAACAATGCCTCTTTTATCTTAGGCAACAGGCGCTTAAGTTCTTCCGGGTCCGGGACCATACGTCGAATTATCTGGCCAAGACGTTGAATCGATACTTTCCCCTGTTTGTACTCGTCTTTAACAAGCCCAATAAGCACTTCATCCATAATAGCATTGGTCTCATCGCGTATCATCCCTTCGTTTTCATACACAATGCCCATGGCCTTCTGTGCTTCGATTTGCTCCAGCAAATCTTTTTTCATGGCAAGGACCGCACGGGCCAGTTCCGGCATTTGTATATTACCCGTGCCCGACATGGCCTCTTCGACTTCTTTCTTAATTACATCAAGCTGCTTAATAATTACATCGCCGGACTTGCCTTTTCCATCATCGCTTTCTTTGGAAACAGAAAGATCTTTATCGATTGGACTATTTAAAACACCGGTGTTGCCTTTTTCATCACCACTTTCTTTAGAAGCGGAAAGATCTTTATCGATTATAGCCTTTGAAACACCGGCGGGATCATTCAGAAGACTTTTTATCGAGAGGGACTTTTCAACTTCTTCCATGACGATATTTTCAACCATCATATCCATAAATTTCGTTTTCGCTGCACTCTGGGATGCTTTGGGAATCCCTGACAGGTTCTCAACGATTGTTCCTTTGGAAACAACTTTATCATCAGCAGTCATTTTCTTAAAGATAACGTGGTTTATCCTGATCCTTTTTACGCTACTGCTTAAAAGAGCTTTTTTCATGTGATCTGCTGTGGAAAATTTTTTGAGATCAGAAAAAATCGCAATGAAAAGGTTAAGTTCATCGCTTTTCATTCCTTTTTCAAAGGAGATAGATTGAATACCTGCTTTTTTAAAGTGGATAACCATTTTCGAAAGATTAATTCGGGAATCTAATGGCTCGTCTTCTATAAAAAATTGTTCCTGATGCATAATCAGAACAATTGGAGAAAAAGTGCTAAGTCCGTCTGTAATGGTCTTGTAGTAATTATTCATGGACTCGACAGTGAAGGGATGGTCTAAATTGTACATTGCTAAACGATTAAATAATAGAGCAAAAGAT
>JAUWOH010000497.1 GCA_030612225.1 Desulfobacteraceae bacterium | reverse complement strand
CTTACCACAGGCCCCGCAATCTATGCATAACTTCGGCTCTATAGTATGAATTTTGTTCTTTTTTCCACCAATCGCATCTGTCGGACAAACCTTTTTACAAATACTGCAACCAATGCACTTGTCTGTAATTGAATAAGACATTAACCATCCTCATAATTTAGCAGTGGTTTCTTTTTGTGTAATGCGATATTGCTGCGAGTTACGGGTTGCGGGGTTCGGGTTATAAAAAAGGCTTGTTTCCGATTAACAACTCGCAACGCCTAACTCGTAACCCGGAACATTTACGTGATAACCAAACAAGTTTAAAAAACGCATTATGGTTAGCGACAAATGTCGTTGTAAGGTTAAATACCCAGTCTTTTTAAACATGAATCTTCTGGCTTTCCTGTCTTTGTATCCCAGCCGAACTGCTCCCAGTAATCGCCCACCATCTTTTCAATATCTATGCTTCTGCCCTTATTTGCACCTTCTTTCAGGGGTGGTCTTCCAAGAGCCCTGTCACTCATTTTGTAATCTTTCGGCTCTATTCCATGCTTTATATTGAACATTTGTCGCAATGTCTGTATGCGCTCACCGATTTCCAGATACTGGTCAGGCGTTTTTTCCCAGCCCGTAGCCGCGTTAAGCCAGTCAAACAAAGGAAGACGAGTTGCTCCCAGAAAAGCCCCGAACAGGCAGCACCCGGCTCCGTTCATTACATTCATATATTTGCTGCAGGCAGCGGCGGCAATAGCCTTTTCCCTGTCAGGCAGGTATTTGCTATTTTTAGAATATATAAATTTTACATCTGGAAGGCCTTTTATTTTTTCCCATAGCTGAAACATTTCATAGTAAAGCTGAGAACCTATCGTATGTCTTCCCGGAGTCGGTTCCACACAGTTGTGCAGGGCAAAACCCGGATCATTTCTTCCATCGTGCATGGCAAGTTCCTGGCCACCGGCCTGGATGGCATATTGCATGGAGTTGTTTCCGATCTTTTGCGCAGCAACTTTTGAACCGTCTGCAAGAAGGTCACCTATGCCCTCTCTTTTGACAATTTTTTCAACCAGCGCCACGATTGCACTCGAATTTCCCCAGGTAAGTTCAAGCCCGCCTGTCTCTTTTTTCGTAATAATGCCTTTCTCATAACATTCAAGGGCAAAAGATACTGTTCCTCCTGCCGATATTGTATCCATACCGGCCCTGTTCAACACTTCGTTAAGATAAAAGATGCTGTCAGGATCATTATTCATGCACAGCCCGCCAAGGGCGAGAACAGTCTCATATTCAGGTTTATGTGTTTCGGAGTACTTGCCCTTAATTGAGCATATCCCGCCACAACCTAAAGGACATGCATAACAATGATATTTTACAAACACAGAGTCCGTAAATACATCGGGATTCAGGTGTTTTGATTTTTCAGTCCCAAAATCCTTATTGCTCCCTTTCCAGTTCTTAATGGGAGAATCACCAATCTCAATAGAGATCTGGTTCATGCTTGCAGTACCCCACTTATCGAGCATTGATATATACATCTTACCATCCATTGCCATCTGAGTGGGAAGGACTCTCATCAGTGTACCTATACGCGCAGACATGATCCCCTTGATAAATTGCGACTGATCTTTTGTTGCCGTGTTGCAGGTCCTGCTTAATTTTTTTATCTTATCCGAACTGTGGGATTTAATCCGCATGGCACCGCCGAGCACGACTGCTTTTAATTTTTTAGACCCCATCACCGCACCAAGACCGGACCTGGCCGCCATCCTGCCACGATCATTGCAAATACCGGATATCAAGGAGAGCTTTTCTCCGGCAGG
>JAUWOH010000266.1 GCA_030612225.1 Desulfobacteraceae bacterium | reverse complement strand
AAAAATATCACCGATGGCTACGACGCCATCAAAGTTATGAGGAATGATAAATGAGCAAAAATCAAGCGGACATAGAATGGGATAATCGCAGACTGTGCAGTGACGGCAATTGTATTGGAGTAATAGGCACTGACGGGCTTTGCAGCGAATGTGGGAAACATTATGAAGGTAAGTTGCCGGAAGCAATTGCAGACCTGAAAGCGGATAGTAATGAAGAACCTGTGGTAAAAGAAGATTCTGATGACTCTAAGCAAGCCGGGTATAATGAAGAAGAAAAATCAAATCCTGATATAGAATGGGATAATCGCAAACTATGCAGTGACGGCAATTGTATTGGAGTAATAGGCCCTGACGGGCTTTGCAAGGTGTGCGGAAAACCATTGGAAAGCTGAGCCAATTTCAAAACGTCCCCTTTCGAAGCCTGCGCTTATCTGTCAGATATCTGCGTCCCCGATGAGCGGGATCTTCGACTCGATCTCGAATCCCGCTGTAAGCGGGAAACATTTTGAAACAGGCTCAGATAGAAACTCAAGTTTCGTATTTATAAGCCGGTATAATAATCATGCTTTTGTTAGATTTAATTCCAGCGCCCACGTTACGTGATTTCGCAGACATCCTTTTTCTTACTTTCGTCACTTACCAGCTTTATGTCTGGTTTAGGGAAACTCGTGCGCTTCGTGTCCTTATCGGCCTTTTAGTACTTGGAGCAATTTATTCCCTGGCAAAGATGTGGGGTTTTTTCCTGACTACCCGTGTTTTTCAGGTTCTATGGCAGGTATTGTTAATCCTTTTACTGATACTATTTCAGTCCGAAATCAGGCAGGTTTTAGAAAAGGTCAGCCCTCTCCGTTATCTTAGATCCCGAAAGCGCTATTTTCACGGTGCTTTTATAAGGGATCTTGTTGAAACGGTTTTTGAACTGGCCAGTGAAAAAACAGGTGCGCTAATCGTTCTTGTAAGGAATGACAACCCTGACGAATTTATTCATTCAGGCCATACTATAATGGCTCTTCCAGAGCCTTCGTTAATTAAAACCATCTTCAGCCGTCACGCCCCGGCACATGACGGCGCTGTAATTCTGTCTCAGGATTGTATTACACAGATGGGATGTGTTTTACCTTTATCTGAAAAAAAAGGGATTCCTGAGCAGTATGGAACTCGCCACAGGGCAGCCCTTGGCATTTCAGAAAAGACAGATGTTGTTTGCCTTGTTGTTTCCGAAGAACGGTCCGAAGTTTCTACGGTGACAAATGGCGAAATCAGAACCTGGGAGAAGCCGGAGCTTTTAGCTGAAAAACTTAAAGACTGGCTTGGTATTACGGAAAGTCCTTCTGTTACACCAAAAGAATTTTTAAAAGGGGCTTTCGTCAAAAATTGGGGGGCGAAACTTGGAGCCCTGGCCATGGTATCAATGGCATGGTTGATTCTTGCAAGTCAGCAGGAAGTTAAAATCAGTATTACTGCTCCGGTAAAGCATGTTAACATTCCCTCCGAACTCGTTTTGGGAAAAGACTCCGCTGAATCAGTCAGCCTTGCTCTTTCCGGAAGCAGGAACAGTATAAAGTCACTTAAGGACCAGGGTGTTCGTGTTTATGTAGATCTTGAAAATTTATCTTCCGGTACTCACCAGATCAGGTTGTCTGCAAAAAATATTGATTTGCCTCTGGGTGTGAACGTTAATAATGTAGCACCTAAAAAAATCAGGGTTATTTTAAATCGTGCAGACAAGGAAATACGCTAAGGGTGTTATCTATGCTATACCGATGAATTCAAAATTCAGCTTTGATTGAAACTTTTCAATTCTTACGAAGATTTCCTTTAACATCTTTTGTTCAATTTGTGTCAGTGTTTTCGGCTTTATATAGTTGTCAGGCTCAGCTTTTTCATCAATCACAGATGTGATCTGGCGGGCTAACCGAAGCTGCAGGAGAAAACTGTATGCTCTTTCAATTTCTTTATATTCCTGCCTGGAAAGGACTTTTTTTATATTAAGCTGTCGCAGTCTTTCAAGAGTGTTTGTTTCTTCGATCTTATTTTTCAGAGCATAAATTCTTGCAAAATCGACGATGGGCGTCATGGCGCTTTTAATATCGAAAGCATCGCGGTGTTTCCCTTTTGATTCAACGACAAAATTTCTAAAGAAACCCAGGGGCGGCTTAAAGTGTAATGCGTTCTCTGTCAGATGGCGAAAAAACCCCGACCATCCTCCCAGGGAATCAAAAAGATGCTGATGTAGCGAATCAATGAAGTCCTTATTTCCGTAACCTGTGCGAAAATCGAAAAAAATACTGGCCTGGAGCAAATCTTCAGCTTCAGCAGCATGAATCCAGCTTGAAAAATATTTTTTCCAGGTTGACAAAGGTTGGCACCAGTTGGGGTTCTTTGCCATCACATTCCCCTTGCAAAATGCATATCCTGCCTGGTCCAACAGGGCACATACTTTTTCCCCAAATTTTAAAAAATATTCTTTTACCTCCGGTTCATCTTTCTTTGGAACATCTTCAAAAATGATTGCATTATCCTGGTCGGTTTTCAGAGTCTGCTCTCTCCTGCCCTCACTTCCTACAATCATGAATGCAAACTCAACAGGCGGCGGCCCAAGCGCATCGATTGTAAACTCTATCAGTTTGTCAAGAATTGTGCAGGACACTGTGGTGATAAACCTGGTTAAGTTTTTCGCTTTTGCTCCGCTGGTTATCAAGCTCCGGATCTGCTTAGGAAGCTTGTTTTGCCTGTTGATGATCTCCTCCATGTTGTCTGCTGCTGAAATTTCCCGGATAAGGAAAACAGGTGATTGGCCCTGGGCTGTCAGCAGGTCGCGGTTGGAGATAATCCCTGTTACTTTTTTATTAGCATCTGTAACAGCAAGATGCCGGATATTTTCCTGCATCATCGCCATAAGGGCTTCAAAAATAAGCGACTGGTCCGGTATTGTGTGCACAGGGGAAGACATGATATCTGAAACCGGTCGGGAAATATCATATCCTGTTGCAATAACTTTTTTTGTCAGGTCTTTTTCAGTTATTACTCCTGTGCAGTCTCCATCCGGCGTATTGATAAAAAGAGAACTGATTTTCTCCAGGCTCATCATTTCGGCTGCATCCCGAATCGACAAATTCGTATCACCAAAAACAGGCTCTTTCATGTGAATGGTTGCAACAGTACGATTGAAAAATTGCAGGCCCTCCTCTTCAGGCTGCATTGTGTTTGCAATAATGGAAGCATACGATTTTTCAAGCATCCGTTTACCGAAAGTATCCGTAAAAAATTCCGTGAATGCTTTGTAGCGTGAGCAAATATCTAAAAAGATCGTTTTGGGCAAAAGATAAAAATACGATTTTTCAATTACCCTAAAAGTTCTAACCGAGATGCCGTCATTTACCAGCATGGATATCCCGCCGTAAATGTCTCCCTCGCTTAACATCTCAATCATGATTTTTTTATAATTTTCTTCGTAATATCTTTCTGCCGAACCTTTTTGGAGGATATACAGATATCCTACCCTGGACCGTTCCTGAACGAATAAAACCGTATCTTTAGGATGTTGCACTATAGTAAGTTTTTCGGCTATCAGAGCAATCTCTTCTGCGGGAAGAAAGGAAAACGGATCCAGGAGTGACAGGAAGTGCTTTGCCTGGCCTGTTTCAATAATTGAGCCCAGGGAGTCATCAAAAATGTGTTTGCTGAAGTTTTTAACAAAATATTCGTAAAAGGCTTTGTTACGGGTACAGTAATCCAGGAAATCCTCTTTGGGAATCATGTAGCCGGAGCAATCCTTTTCAACGATGACCGTTCTTAAGGAGATTCCTCCGTTCATCAAAATTGTAATTCCCCCAAACACTTCTCCAGGCTTAATATGGCCTATCAGTTTTTTTTCTCCCTGTTTTTCATCATAAAGAGAAAATGAGCCCTTTTCTATGACAAAAATATTATCTATCTTTGTCTTGTTCTGAACTGCAACAAGAGTATCTTTGGGATAGCTTTTGAAAGACGTCTTGTCAGAAATTCTTTTTAATTCACTTTCCGGCAGAAAAGAAAAATGGGGCATACCTGACAGATATTTTAAAGCTTGCTCATTCATTATTTCACCCTAAAGGTTCGCGTAAAAATAAGTTCGCAATTTCAGGTGTTGAGGCGACTGGCTGTGTTGCCAATCGGTTAATCTTAAACGGATTATGTGTAACCCGCTTTTAACAACTATGACGGTTTCGTAAAAAAGTCTCCCGCTTCAGTTCAGCGGGACGTTGTGCTGCATTTCGTAATCATTCAACGTACGACAAGTACGTCTCATGATTACAAAATTTGCACGCCTTGAATTTGAACTTTTTACGAAACTATTAATTATCATTGCCGGCGAAAACAGTCAACAACAACAAAGGGCAATACCCTGTGGGTATTGCCCTTTGTAAAATTAAATAACTATATTTTCTAGCTGCAGCAGGAACCGGTTGTAGAGCAGCTTGAACAGCTTGAATTAAAATCTATATTGCTGGAAAGCTTAAAGCCATAAGATGTAAAATCAATTTTCACAGGTTTTGCTTTTTCCATGAAATCCTTATCCGCAATATATTTGTATCCTTCAATTTCATATGCTTCATCACTATCTTTTGGCTCATCCAGAGCCATTGCCAGAGAAGGACCACCTCACCCACCTTCGTTTAAAAATATCCGTATGGGGGAAACTTCCTTTCCGTTAAAATACTCAGCTATCTGTTTTGTAGCCGATTCTGTTACCTCAATCATTTCATCCTCCTTTTTAAGATAAGCCCTCCATCATGAAAGCTATCTTCTGATTATTTGATTTTCGTTAAAGGTAATAACGGGCGCCGGGTTTGTCAATAAAGAAAATACACCGTTTTTAAGCTTTCGACAGGTAAGTTTCATAAACCTTCATATTTTCTGCTGAAAAAAGGATAAAT
>JAUWOH010000088.1 GCA_030612225.1 Desulfobacteraceae bacterium | reverse complement strand
GTTCAATTTCGAAGTCTCCGCTTATCTGTTCGAGATCAAGGAAGGCGAAAATTTTAACCGCAGGAATACACGGAGTATTTCGAGGATTAAAATTTGAGCCTGTTGACAAATCCCGCTCATCGGGGACGCAGATATCGGACAAAAGGGGACGTTTTGAAACTGGCTCATTTTATTATCACAAATTTAAAAGGGGGACAAGTGTCCCCCCTTTGATCATTTTTATTTTAGTTTTTACCAGCAACGGCCCTGGCTATACTGCCTGTTTCCCATTCTTTTGCCATGAAATCCACGACCCATCTGGCCTAAGCCGGGGTTGATCTTGTTCATCCTAATACGGTGCTCTGTTCTTTTTTGGTCTAACTGGCCTTTTAAACCGGACAATTCCTTTTGTAAAGCTCCCGCCTTTTTAGGATCAGGATTTTTTTTGGCAAGTTCACTGTTTAATTCAAGACGCTTTTGATAAACACTTTGCCTTAGATCCTGGGTAGCTTTGAAAAATGCACTCCGCTCTTCATTCAGCTTTGCAACTTCTTCTTCACTCAAATTGCCCATAAAGCTTTGCCTTCCGTATCCTGAACCGTCACATCCCGACTGGCCATAACCCTGACCGCTTTGGGCATAACGAGCGTTTCCCTTACCCTTGCCTGCAAATGCGGTTGCACCAATTCCCATTATTGCAACCAGTGTTAAAACGATAAGTGTTTTAGTTAAATTTTTAATTTTCATTTTCTGTCTCCTTATTGGTTTAAATGTTGTTTTAAGTTTTCTTATCCACTCCTTTAATCGCGATTTGGAATACTACATGAGCAAGTTGTGTGCCAGAATTATCGGAAAAAGATTATAAAACCTTGAACCTACTTATATAACAGCTTTTATCTTGCTTAGTATTATGTTCTAAAGACCAAATGAACAAAAAGTTCTTGAAAAAGAAAACGAACTACTGGATACTATATATCCAGGCAGGGTGGTTATTTATGGAAAGACGGGTAAAAAGTATACACTTGTTTTTAGGTGTTACGAGTTGCGAGTTGTTAATCGGAAATATTCCTTTTTTATACACCGTACCCCATAACCAATAAAGCCCGTTGGAGCAAAACGGAAATCCAGCTGAAAGCGGGGCAACAGGGAACATGGACCCAATGATCTTCGTTATTCACTGCTCTGAAAGAGTTACATTTTTCATCGGGCTGTATCGATAACAGCTGCATTACCTGTTTGTTAATAGCTTTCCAAGAATTTTTGGTTTCAGGTTTCAGTGTTCAGGTGCCAGCTAATTCGTTTCTTACTACTGACACCTGAAACCTGACACCCGAAACCCGATTGCGAGGTTTTCGCTCAAAAATAAATAATTTAATGGGCGAGAACCATTTTACCAAATCGGTAATGCACCCCAATAAACCGGGTGGCCATGTTACACCATAACTTGGCACTGAATTTGCTTCAAAGATTAGCATGGCAAACAAAACAAAAAAGAAAAGATTTTTAGCAGGCATTCCTCCCTGGATATTTATTGGAGCGGTTGTTGTGCTGTTTCCGATATTTACTTTTATGATAACGGAAAATCTGAACCGTCAGAAGGAAAACACTGTTCGTCTACTCTTAGAGAAAGGAACTGCCCTGATAAGGTCTTTTGAGGCAGGCACACGCACAGGAATGATGGGCAGAATGCGAAGCGGTTTTAAATTGCAAAGGCTTCTTACCGAAACCGCCCAACTGCCCGATATTGTTCATCTGCTTGTTGTAGATACAAACGGAGTTATCCTTGCCCACAGCGATCTTTCTCAAATTGGAAAAAAATACGGAAATGATTTAGATCTCGAAAAAATATCCGCCACTTCATCGGAACAATGGCGTTTTAAATCATATCCTGATGGAAAAAACATTTTTGAAGTCTTTCGAAGGTTCGCGCCTGCTGGTGGCCCCATGGGAAAACAACATGGGCGTATGATGTTCAATCCCAACTCTAAGCACCATATGCACATGCAGCAAGATGTTCTTTTCGATCCCCAAATTATTTTTGTAGGGCTGGACATGGAAACCATAGAAGCGGCCCAAAAGGCAGACGCAAGACATACAGTAGTTATGGGCATTATCCTGCTTTTGATCGGATTTGCCGGTATAATTTTTCTTTTTTTGACTCACAGTTATCGCACAACAAAAGCCTCTCTTTCCAGGGTAAAGGCATTTTCAGACAACCTTGTGGAGAATGTTCCCATTGGCCTTATTGCCGTTGACGATAATCAGAAAATTGTATCTTTCAATAACGTGGCAGAAGCCGTCCTTGGAATTTCTATTGAAAAAGCAATACAAGAAAATGCTAAAGAAATACTTCCAATAGAACTTTTGAATCAAATAGACAATCCGGATATTAAACAGGGTATTGTAGAAGAAGAGATAGATTGTATAGTTCAAGACGGCAGGAGCATTCCACTTCAGGTCAGCGCTACATTGCTGCGCGATGAAGACCAGACTTTTTTAGGGCACGTTCTCCTCTTTAAAGATTTAAGCGAAGTACAAGCTTTAAGAAGAGAGATTGCAAGAAACCAGCGCCTTGCATCCATAGGAAGGCTTGCGGCTGGTGTCGCCCATGAAATACGAAATCCTTTAAGTTCGATAAAAGGATTTGCCACTTACTTTAAGGAAAGATATCCGGAAAATAAAGATGATCAACAAACAGCCGACATCATGATCCAGGAAGTTGAAAGATTAAACAGGGTCGTAGGTCAGCTTTTGGAATTTGCAAGACCCATTAACATTTCAAGGAAGCCGACCTCCATTGCTGCTATTATTGAAGATTCTCTGAGACTTGTAGAAAGAGAGGCTTTTAAAAAAAATATAAAAATAGAAACCAGGTTTTTATCTCCGGTGAATGAGGTTTTTATAGATCCTGACAGGATAAACCAGGTTCTGTTAAACCTATATTTAAATGCCATAGAAGCTATGGAAAACGGGGGGCGCCTTAGAGTTGTCCTGTTTTTGGATGAAGAAAAAAAATGGATTAAAATTAGTGTTAAAGATACCGGCGCCGGTATAGAAAACGAGGAGCTTGCTCATATATTTGATCCTTATTTTACTACAAAACCATCCGGTACGGGCCTTGGCCTGGCGATTGTGCATAATATCATAGACGCGCACGATGGAAAGATGAAAGTTGAAAGCAGTCCGAAAAAGGGCACAACTGTAACCTTATTTCTACCAATTTCTAATAGAGGTGAAAGTTGATGAATAATAAAAGTACAATACTGGTTGTTGATGACGATCACGCTCATCGCACAATGTTACGCACTCTTATAAGCGGATGGCAATACGATATTGTTGAGGCGGATGACGGGTCAACGGCCATAGAAAAGGTCAAAGAACGTCCCTTTGATCTGGTTTTGATGGATGTCCGCATGTTAAAAGTTTCGGGCTTAGAGGCGCTTGATGAAATAAAATCGTACAATCCTGCAATCCCTGTAATCATTATGACAGCATATTCATCTCTCGAAACAGCTGTTGAAGCTATAAAGAAAGGAGCCTACGATTATCTCACAAAGCCGCTGGATTTTGACAAGCTGAAGATCACTATTAAAAGAGCCATGGAACATATCCGGCTAAAAGAAGAAAACCGTATTCTAAAAGAAAGTCTCGGAAAGCATTTTGACCGGCAGAATATCATAGGGCAAAGCCCGGCTATGATTAACCTCCTGGAAACAGTTGCACAGGTTGCGTCATCAGAGGCAACGGTTCTGATAAACGGTGAATCCGGGACAGGCAAAGAACTTATCGCAGGAGCTATCCATTTTAACAGTCCCCGGAAAAACGGACCATTTGTTAAAATTAACTGTGCAGCCATCACGGAAACCCTCCTTGAGTCGGAACTTTTCGGACATGAAAAAGGGGCCTTTACAGGGGCTGACAAAAGAAAAGAAGGACGGTTTGTTCAGGCCCATAAAGGAAGCCTGTTCCTGGATGAAGTCAGCGAAATGTCCCTGGCCATGCAGGTAAAACTTCTGCGTGTTTTACAGGAAAGGGAGATAACCCGTGTGGGAGGAGATAGTGCTGTTAGAGTGGACGTCCGTGTCATCGGCGCTACAAACCATAGCCTGATGAACATGATAGATAAAGGATCATTTCGCAAAGATCTCTTCTATCGCCTTAACGTCATCAGCCTTGATATCCCGCCCTTAATGGAAAGAAGAGATGATATTGCACTGCTCGCTCAACACTTTCTGGAAGTATTTGTAAAGAAAAACCGAAAACAGATAAAAGGTTTTACTCCAGGGGCAATCGACAGCATGATACGATATGACTGGCCTGGAAATGTGCGTGAACTTATGAATGCAATAGAAAGGGGTGTTGTCCTTGCCAGATCGGAATACCTTGATGTAGAAGATCTTGCGATTATTCAAAAGCCCATGGGTGAGGCTGCTGAAATACTCCACAAACCAGATGATACTGACCGTGATATATCTCTTGAGGATGTTGAAAAAAACGCTGTTTTAAGAACTCTCGAAGCTGCGAGTGGAAACAAAAGCGAAGCAGCTAGACGGCTGGGAATAACAAGAAAAACACTGCATAAAAAACTTAAAAAATATGGCATAATGCCGTAAATCTCTACTTATCCTTCTTGTCGCTTTCGCTTTTTTGCCCGAGATCTTCCTTTGACTCTTTTGATCCTTTTACGGTTTCTTCCACAGTACTGTAAATATCTTTAAATGTTTCACTGAACCCGGTTGGTGAAACCCTTCCGCCTTCAATAAATTTAACAACGATTTCTTTTGCCGCCCTTAAAATCTGTTCATCAATTGATGCCATTTCAGATACCTTTTTAATTGCCGTTTTTGTATTTTATGCTTATCACAAAGTCGCTAAGTGCTCTAATTCGTTAATTCGATAACGTATTTTATATAGATTTATTTCACCGCCCGCTTTGCTCAAGACGCAGAGCACGCAGAGTTAGAAGTTTTTTCCTTTGCCGTTGACCCCGCTTGTTGCGGGACAGGGACGCCGGCAAAGGAAAATCAATCGCACTTAAGAATATATACACTAAATCTTGGAGTCTTTCGTCCAAAGAGTTGAGATAACCCTTTTTTTTAATCCACACATTCTACTTAAGATAAAGGGTTTTGTGTGTCAAAGGAAAAAGATATTCAGAAACAGTGGGGGGGATTGAAACAGTGGCAGAGTTTATAAGGATGGCGTCGTAAAAAGCATCACAGATGGCTAACCGGAGTGCTAAATTTTTATAATTTTTCCTTCTTTATAGACCTTTTGGAAAGCTTTTACAATTTCAGAATCAAACTGGGTTCCGGCACCTTCATTAATTATCTTTAAAATCTTTTTTTCCTCCATCTTTTTTCTGTAGGCGCGATCAGAAGCAATAGCGTCATAGACATCGGCTACAGAAAGGATACGGGCTAAGAAAGGGATCTCTTCACCTCTTAAACCATCAGGGTAACCGGACCCATCAAAACGCTCATGATGGGATCTTATCACCTGCCTTTCCCTATCCCACTGACCAAGCTGCTTTACTATGTTTGCTCCAATTACCGGATGTTCCTTGATCTTTTCGAATTCTTCAGGTGTAAGCCTGCCTGGTTTAAGCAGGATATCATCCCTGATGCCGATTTTCCCTATATCATGAAGATGGCCGGCGACATTTAAAATATCCAGTTCTTCGGATGTACAGCCGAGTTCTTTTCCTATAACTATGGAGATACTTGTCACGCGGTTTGAATGCTGCCTTGTATAAGGATCTCTGGCTTCTATAGTATTTACAAATGCATAAAGTGTCGCGAAAAGATTCTCATAGATATTTTCATAAAGGGCCAGATTTTCAATCGCAAAACCTGCATTATGTGCCATGAATGAGAGAAAATACAGATCATTCTTAGTGAACCTCTTTTCTCCCTTTTTTACTGATGCTGTCAACACTCCAAATACTTTGTCTCTTATTACAAGGGGAACAATCATAAATGACAGTATCGCATCAGGTAAATCATAGGTTCCATTATTGACAGAAATAAGCAGCGGCATTTCATCCGATACGTTTTCCATTATTATCTTATTTATACCTGTTTCGGTATATAGCTTGTCATCTTTGTTTGAAATAGCTGGTCCGGCACCCTTAACCGGATCATTACAATCAATATTTTTAACTTCTTTAGTTGCATCGTAGGAAGTGACTTCTATAGGGGTTTCCATATTCTCATCTATCACAAAAAAATGCGATTCATCTGCATGAGAAATTTCTACAGTCATATCAACCAGTCGCCTGAACACATCAGAAGTGATACCGATAGTGGAAAATACGTTCATGATTTTGTTTAAGGTGTGAAGTTCATCCACCTTATACAAAAGCTCCTTGTTTAGCTTCTCCAGCCGTGCCTTACCCTCCACTTCTTTTTTTAAAAGCAGGTTTTCAATAAACAATTTCCGTTGACTAAGCACGCGCTGAGCGCAAACTTCCATCTGATTCAAGTCAACCGGCTTGGTTAAAAAGTCGACAACACCATTTTGAATGGTTCTGATAGTATTATCTAAAGAAGGATAAGCCGTCATAATAACTACAGGTATCGTATTATCGGTTACCCATATATGTTCAGCAAGTTCAAGACCATTCATTTCGGGCATATTAATATCTGTAAAACAGCAGTCAATTTGCTCTTCTTTAAGTATTTTTTTTGCCTCAATCCCGTTATTAGCAGTTACAACATTATAACCCTTGCGCTGGAAATACTCACTTGTAATACCCAAAATACTCTCTTCATCATCTACAAACAGGATTGTTTTTTTATTTTCATCATACATTCTGTATATTTCCGGAAAGATATAATTGATGGCGCCGGTGATATTTTTTATGAATTCATTAATAGTAAGCGTTCACGGAATGTTGAAAATAGAAATTGGAAATTTGGCCTTCATACTTTGTAACCGTTCACAGTTGTCGGTTCACGGTTATCAATAGGCCTTGCCCTGTGTAGCCAGAGGCGAAGCCTGGGTCTTGCCCTGCGTAGCCAAAGTCGAAGCATGGGTCATCTCATACAAATTTCTACTTTTCAATTTCAAGTTTCAAGCCGTAAACGGCTTCATTTTATCTATATGATTATATCGGCATTAAATTGAAAAACTATAGCAGAAAATGATAAGCTCATAAAAATTTATTTTCGTTCCCCATGTAAGCAGCTTGGTAATTCACAATATGTTTATTATATCAGCATGTTACAATGTTTTAAGATATAGAGGAACAGAATCAATTTATTGCTCTTAACGCAATATTTCAGCCACTAAGACACAAAGACTCGAAGGAAAGATATGAATTATAAAACTTTGACAAAAAGAGAAGAATCAATAGCTGAGCAACTGTAGATGCAGCATATACCGTCTATAAAAAAATAACACTAAATGAATTATATTATGCTCTTAGTGCCTTCGTGACTTTGTGGCTGAACTATTTTACCTCTTGACTAATGAAATCAGGCATATATATTAGTTTCGTAAAAAGTGAACATTTTTCTTTTACGAAATGTACCGGTTTTACTCCCGCTCAGGCGGAATTATACCCCAATCCTTAAAACAAAAAAAGGGAGACCTTTGAAAAATGGTACTGTCTGGAGCATCATCCGGCGATAAAAATATCAAATATAATATTCAAAAACCTGAAACTGTTAAGGCTGACCTCCTTGATCCCATAGAATATAAATTACGCCGGAATATAAACATCGTTATAAAGCAGCCGGAATTTACATCGTTGTGCCCCATGACCGGGCTACCTGACTTTGGATGTATAACAGTAAAGTACCGGCCAAGGGGAAAAATTATTGAATTAAAATCTTTAAAATTTTATCTGCTTCAGTATAGAAACGTTGGAATATTCTATGAACATTCGGTTAATCGGATTCTGGATGACCTTGTCGAAAAACTCGACCCAAAATGGATGGAGGTAACCGGAGATTTTACATCAAGAGGTGGAATAACAACCCAAACAAGTGTAGAATTTACAGGGGGAAAATGATATTTTACAGTACAAATAAATTTATTACCCGATTTCACTATAAGTGTATTCTTCTATTTTCGCTAATTTGCCTTTTCCTGTTTGCAGGATGTTCATCTCTTTCCTCTAAAAATAAAATATCAGGTGATTTAACAATTCAAAAATTCGATCCCGCAAAAAAGGTCGGTATTGCTTTTTTTATAAACAAAACTTCTTTTAAAGACAGAAGCTATGAAAAAATCTTTCAGGAATATTTAATAGAATCGATAACCGATTCATGTTCTGATATCCTTTTAGTAAAGCCTGGTGACGCCGGATATCCCGCTTTCCTGGTCAAGCTTCCCATGAATGAGGCCGGAAGTATCAACAACCTTGGCCTCGCACAACTCGGAAGACAAGCCGGTATGAACGCTATTGTTACCGGCGAAATCATGGGTATTACCGGAAAAGAAGAAATACGGGGGATTATATTTTTTAAAGATTTACGCCAGTTTATTTATTTTCAGGTTAAAATTGAAGTTTATGATACAGGAACAGGCGTAAAGCTCCTTGATGAAAGATATAGCGAGGAAATAGAAATTGATGAACTTGAATTGGAGCTTTTGAAAAAGAAAGAAGTTGTAAGCACTTCCGAAGTAGATGATGTGTTTATGAAAATTTCTGAAGATATAAGTGAAAAAATTTGTGACGCTGTTAATATACCTCCATGGCAAGGATATATTACATCAATCACTGAAAACAATATTATTATATCATCAGGCAAAAAAGTTGGACTTGTACCGGGAGCTGTGCTTGAAGTTTTTGCTACAGGTGAAATAATCGAAGGAGTTGACGGGCATCGATTCCGTATGCCCGGACGTAAAACAGGAGAAGTAAAGCTGACCACAGTTTACGCCGACAGCTGTGAAGCTGTTGTTTATACCGGCATCGACATCATGGAAGGATGCAGTGTAAGAATTAAAAAATGAGTGATGATTTAATGCTTTGAAAATTGAGCTGTTTCCGTTGAGATATTGCTAATTCGAAAAAGTATTGTTTGAATATCGAATATCGAACAAGGAATTTCGAATGATGAAGGTTGGAATCGCTCTGCTCTGTCCTTTATATTATTAAAAAGATAGAATACCTTACTTCGACATTCATTATTCCTTGTTCGATATTCTGCGGTTCAAAACAAATCCGCAAGTTTGAATTTGTTTTAAAGTAACTTCTCAATAAGTCAGGGTAGCAGTCACTGGATTCCGGCTTTCGCCGTAATGACGGTTGGGTGTAAATGCCTTAATTTTATCCGTTTACCCTGTAAATTATCATCGGCTCTTCAACCCCTTTAATGATTGCAGGCGGCAGGGCCAGTGCCTCTATTCCGTCCGGAAGCTTCGGGCTTGAAAGTTTTTCAAAAGTACTTTCGCTTATCAGAATTTCTCCTTTCCCTGCCCGATTTTCCAGCCTTGCCGCAACATTTACAGCCATTCCAATGGAAGTAAATTCCTTTTTCCTTAAAGACCCAAGGATTCCTGAAAAGACACTTCCTGTCGATATTCCTATTCCGATATTGAGTTTTAGCCCATTTTTATTTTGCAGCTCATCATTAATCTGTTTAGCCTTTTTTTGCATTGCAAGGGCCGACCTTACAGCATTTGTTGTATCACTGTGGTTCCCATCCGGCGAACTGAATACTACCATAATGCTGTCACCGATATGTTTATCAACTATTCCATTTAACTTATAGGCAATCTCACCCATAGGTATAAAAAACTGATTATTTAAAAAATCTGCGATGACTTCCGGTGAAGCTTCCTGTGACATGCTGGTAAATCCCCTGATATCACAAAACAGAATTGATACTTCATGGAATCTGGATTTTAAAATTCCTGAAGAATTTTCCATTTCCCTGTAAACCTGTTCAGGCACGAACTGCCTGAGGTGTTTTCGTACAGAGATTTCACGAATTTTGGCTCTGAGTTCTATATTGTCAAAAGGTTTCGTTAAAAAGCCGTCTATTCCTTCATTTGTGGCTTGGATCGCTGCTTCCATGGTAGCGTAGCCGGTGAGGATGATCCTGGTTATTTCAGGATTTATTGACCCTATGAT
>JAUWOH010000326.1 GCA_030612225.1 Desulfobacteraceae bacterium | reverse complement strand
AGATGGTAAATTCAGAGAGCTGGGACTGGGAAACCGGGGAAAAAACGATTCCAACAGGCGATTGGAAAGATAAATTCAGATGGGTTGAAGAACCTTATGCCAGCCCTGACGGAGAGAAGGTGTCAGCCATTGTAAATCTGGATGAGGGCGAATTCTCCGTATGTGTAAACGGGGAAATATGGGAAAACGTTTTTGATAAAATCTGGTACCTTCGATTTTCACCGGATGGTCGTTTAACCGCCCTAGTGTCGGAGATGGCGGAATGGACTGTTGCAGTGGATGGCATTGCCTGGGAAAACAAATTCGGCTATGCAATGGATACTGTTTTCAGCCCGGACGGGAAAAACATTGTGGTTTCGGTTCAACAGGACATGCAGTATTCTATGGCGTTAAACGGTGTTGCCTGGGAAAATACGTATTCCAATATGACCAATACGGCCTTAAGCCCGGATGGGAAAAGAACAGCTGCCGCGGTTCAAACCGAAAAATTCGGCGAAGCTGAAATTCACAAGTTCCAGGAAGGTGCATTCACCGCAGCGATAGACGGCATCGCCTGGGATAAAATTTTTGTCAATGTATGGAATTTGGCCTTCAGCCCGGACGGTAAAAGGCTGGCTGCTGAAGTCAGGCTCAATTTATATGATTACACCATTGCTGTTGACGGCGTTGCCTGGGAAAAAACTTTCAGTTGCGTCTGGGAGCCGATTTTCAGTCCCCGGGGAAATAGTGTTGTTGCCCCGGTACGAGTGGATGGGAAGTGGACCCTTGCAGAAGATGGCAACCTTATATGGAATCAAAAGTTTGTTCAGATCTGGCACCAGATGTACAGCCCTGACGGAAAAAAGCTGGCCGCCATTGTTGCACCAAAATACGGAAGATGGACAATAGCCATTGACGGCAATCCCTGGGCTGTAACTTTCAAAGATTTTGTTACAGATGCGGTTTTCAGCCCGGACAGCAAAAGGCTGGCAGCCCTTGCCAAGGATGGTGATTTGTGGAAAGTTGTAATGGATGGCTCACCATGGTCAAACACCTTTGATATGGCATGGAAACCCGTTTTCAGCCCTGACAGCTCAAGTGTTGCAGCAAAAGTGGAAAAAAACGGGAAATACACCATAGTTGTTAACGATAAATTGTGGAATAAAGAATGTGAAGCCGCCTGGAATCCGGTCTTCAGCCCGGATAGCAGTAAGATTCTCCTCAGAACGATTGAAGACGGCACATATTATAGACGTATTATTCCCATAAGCGATCTAACCTGATAATGGCCTGATAAAGGAGGAAAAATGCACGATCTTTATAATTTTGTAACCGGCCCCCTCGCATGGGCAGCCTTTATCGTTTTTATCGCAGGCAGCCTGTACCGACTTATCAACATGCTTTATCTTGTTAATAAGAAGGAGAAATTCATTTATACCTACATGAGCTTCAAATACAGTTTTCGTTCTATTTTTCACTGGATCACACCTTTTGCCACCGTTAACTGGCAAAGGCACCCTGTTTTAACTATTGTTACCTTTGCATTTCACATATGCCTTATAATAACACCTGTTTTTCTTTTATCCCACGCTATCCTCTGGGATGAATCCTGGAATATCAGCTTATGGGCACTGCCGGATGGTGTGGCAGATATAATGACCCTGGTAGTTGTCGGATCCTGTATTTTTTTCCTCGTCCGCAGACTTGTGCTTCCGGAAGTTCAGTACGTAACATCTGCTTCTGATTACGTAATACTGGCCATTGTAGCAGCACCGTTTATCACGGGTTTTATAGCTTATAATCAGTGGATTAATTACCAGCTTTTCATGATTCTCCATATTATATCCGGAGAAATCATGTTGGTCGCAATCCCCTTTACCCGCTTAAGCCATATGCTGTTCTCACCTTTTACAAGGGCATATATGGGATCCGAATTTGGCGGTGTAAGGAATGCAAAGGACTGGTAAAACAAACCTGGAAAACAAACAGTAAATTATAATCAGGAGATTGTTAATATGGCGGAACCCGCAAAAAGTGAAGAAAAAATAATTTCTGATATTGGGTTGGACGTAGGTATATCAAAACTTACGGATGACAGAATAGAGAAAGAAATAAACAGCGTTATAAAAAACGAAACCGGTGCACGCTTAAAGACTTATGTTGAAACATGCATCCACTGCGGTCTTTGCAGCGAAGCATGTCATTATTATCTTTCCCATGATAACGATCCCCGTTTTTCACCTGTGGGCAAAGTAAAACAGACCATGTGGGAAATGTTGCGAAAAAAAGGAAAGGTCAGCCCCGATTTCATTAAAAAGGCCGCAATAATCGCCCATACGGAATGTAATCTTTGCAAGCGTTGTGCGCAGTATTGCCCCTTCGGGATTGACATTGCATATATTATAACTGTTGTAAGACGAATTATTCACAGACTGGGCTGCACTCCCCAGTATATTCAGGATACTGCCCACAGTCATTCAGTGACCATGAATCAGATGTGGGTCAAGGGTGATGAATGGCCTGATACATTGCAGTGGCAGGAAGAGGAAGCCCAGGCCGAAATTCCCACCTTAAGGATTCCCCTTGAAAAAGAGGGTGCAGACATCATGTATTCCGTAATCGCTCCTGAGCCAAAATTTCAAGCTCAACTGATTTACCAGGCTGCTGTAATCATGGATGTTGCATGTGTAAACTGGACTATGCCCGCTACAATGGGATGGGACAACAGTGATATGGCCATGTTTACAGGCGATAATGAAATTATGGGGCGAATTAAGCGGGCTCACTATGAAACAGCCTCCCGGCTTAAGGTTAAAAGAATCGTCATGGGAGAGTGCGGCCACGCTTTTCGTTCGGTTTACGATATGGGAAATCGCTGGCTCGGATGGCAGATGCCCCCCATACCCATAGTCCATGCTATAGATTTTTATTATGAAATACTAAAAGAAGGCAGAATAAAGATTAAGAAAAAATATGAGACCCCTGTTACCCTCCACGATCCATGCAATGTGGTCAGGGGAGGAGGGCTTCATGAGAAGGCCCGTTATGTGGTAAATGCAATTTGTGAAAATCTTATTGAAATGCATCCTAACCGTGAACACAATTACTGCTGCTGTGCCGGTGGTGGGGTTATCAACTGTGGTCCGCCATATAAAATGACACGAATTAACGGCAACCGGGTAAAAGCAGAACAGTTATTCGCGGTAAAGGCCAGAGGAGCTAAGACCCTTATTGCGCCTTGCCACAACTGTCACAGCGGTCTTGAAGACATTAATCATCATTATGGAATAGGGCAAGAGATAAAGTTCATCGGTGATATACTCTATGAGGTCATGGAGAAACCGGAAGTGGAAGAAGGAGAAAAAGAATGAAAAAAGCGGCCGTATTTATTTTCGCGATAGTAGTAGTTTCCGCATTTTTATTTGTATCAGCATATTCTCAGGAAGAAATGACTTTCGTTGACAATAGCGTCTTTACAAAACCGGAGAGAACCCCTTCTATTTTTCGCCACGATGAACATAATGAAAAAGCCGGAATTGAAGAATGCAACGAATGCCACCATGTGTATGAGGATGGAAAGCTGCTGGAAGACGAGTCCTCCGAGGACCAAAGGTGTTCAGACTGCCATGAATTGAAATCATCCGGCAATACACCTGCCTTGATAAAGGCGTATCATACAAACTGCAAGGGGTGCCACCTGAAAGAAAAAAAAGGGCCAATCATGTGCGGCGAGTGTCATTTAAAATGATTGGCTAAATCAATTGATATTTACAATTTTAATTTAATAACACATCGAACGGCAAGAGAGGTTTACCATGGCAAAAAAGATTTTAATAATCGACGATGATCCTGTTGTTGTTAAATATCTCCAAGCTGTTTTCAGCGATAACGGATACGAGACGTGCAGTGCCGGCAGCACCTCGGAAGGCTTGGAAGTTGTCAGAAAGGAAAAGCCGGATCTGATAACACTCGACATCCAGATGCCGGACCAGTGGGGCCCGAGATTTTATCGAAAACTCGTACAAGATAAAGAATTAAAAAATATACCGGTGATTGTTATCAGCGGAATCGATGGCGACCATGCCATAAAAAATGCGGTGGCTTTTGTTAAAAAACCCTTTGATCCGGAAAAAATTGTAGGAATAGTTAAAAACACAATAGGATAACCCGGCCATGTCAGAACGGCTTCC
>JAUWOH010000311.1 GCA_030612225.1 Desulfobacteraceae bacterium | reverse complement strand
GGCCTTAATATCGACTGGATTGCAACGCCGGTTGCCAACTGTTACAGGACAGGAAATCACCTTGGAATACAACCCCATGCCTATAAGGATATGCTCGATTTTTTTACTGATGAGATCGAAGATGTCACAGGCGTCAGGGTTAACCCCCAATTCAATAAAAAAGGTGCGGATATCCTGTTTATTACCCCTTCCGGAGACGTGTTTGCCGATCCGGGCACTTTCACATGCATGGGATACATGATGTTGTTTCATTATTTACAGGAAGAGTACGGCCTTGATATCACGTGGAGCACTTATGCATCAGAAGGCGGAAATTTCGGCTTTTTCACATCTCATGAGACAATGAAGCGGCTCAATGCTAAAATGTACGCTGAAGCAAAAAGACTTGGAGTAAAATGGATTCTTGGTGGTGAGTGTGGCCACATGTGGCGGGTTATCAACCAGTATATGGATACCATGAATGGTCCCGCCGATTTTCTTGAAGAGCCTGTTTCTCCAATAACCGGCACCAAGTTTGAAAACGCCAAATCTACCAAGATGGTGCATATTATGGAGTTCCTTGCTGACCTTATCAAGCATGGCAAACTTGATCTTGATCCAAGCCGGAATGATCACATAAAGGCAACCTTTCATGATTCCTGCAACCCTGCCAGGGGTATGGGACTTTTGGAAGAGCCGCGATATGTGATTAAAAACGTTTGTAATAATTTTTATGATATGCCGGAAAATACAATCCGGGAACAAACATTCTGCTGCGGCAGCGGGGCCGGTCTTAATGCAGGTGAAGACATGGAATTGAGAATGGCAGGTGGACTACCCAGGGCCAATGCTGTAAAATATGTTCATGAAAAATTCGGTGTAAATATGCTTTCAACTATATGCGCAATCGACCGTGCTGTCCTTCCTGATCTCATGTCTTACTGGGTTCCCGAAGTTGACGTCACCGGCGTTTGTGAAATGGTGGCCAATGCGCTGAATATACCCGGACAAAAAGAAAGAACGATTGACCTGCGCGGGGAAGAACTGCCGGGAATAGAGGGTGATACGGAGGGTGATGCTGATGAATGATAAAAAAATTATCATTGCTGGTTTACTTGTTTTTATCGCAATTATACTGTTTCCTTTCTGGTATGGCCTGCTGAAAGCTGCTCCTGCACCTGAACTTAAACTCACCGAAAAGGCAAAGGCTGCCAAAGAATGCGTTCGGCCCACAGAGTATATGAAAGCAGAGCATATGCAGCTTCTCGACGAATGGAGACATTCGGTTGTAAGAAATGCCAAGAGAGTTTATGTCAACCAAAGCGGCAAGGAATTTAACATCAGTCTTTCAAATACCTGTCTTGATTGTCATTCAAACAAGGCGGACTTTTGTGATAAGTGCCACAATTATGCTTCGGTAGATCCTTATTGCTGGGATTGCCATATTGATAACCCGAAGGAGAAAAAGTGATGAAAAGCAGTAGAAGACGCTTTTTGCAAATAGCAGGTATTTCAGCCCTGGGTTTGGGGGCAAAGCCTGTTTATGATGCATTTGCCAAAGAAGAACATGGCGACAAACCTGAAATTCAAATTTTAAAAAATGATAAAGCCCTGATAGCCAAGCAGTGGGCCATGGTCATCGATACCCGGAAACTAGAATCGACAGAAGCTCTCGATCCCATAATTAATGCCTGCCATAAAATTCATAATGTTCCTACCAAACTCGAAGATAAGCGGCATGAAGTTAAGTGGATATGGGAGGAAGGATATCACCATGCTTTTCCTGGAAAGGCGAACAGATTTCTTGATGAAAAGGTAGAGAATACACCCTTTCTGGTTCTTTGCAATCATTGTGAAAATCCGCCATGTTGTCGGGCCTGTCCTACCGGAGCGACGTTTAAAAGAGAAAGTGACGGTATCGTGCTAATGGACTTTCACAGGTGCATCGGTTGCAGGTTCTGTATGGCAGCATGTCCATTCGGTTCAAGAAGTTTTAATTTCAGGGATCCCCGTCCGTTTATAGAAGAGACAAACAAGGAGTTTCCAACACGGATGAAAGGGGTTGTCGAAAAGTGCAATTTCTGTGCCGAGCGACTGGCTATAGGCAAAATGCCTGCCTGTGTGGAGGCATCCAACGGTGCAATTGCATTCGGTGATCTGTACGATCCGGAGTCTGAAGTCAGGAAACTGTTAAAAACAAATTACACAATCCGACGTAAGCAGGGTCTGGGTACCGAGCCTTCTGTTTACTACATAGTGTGAGGTAATTATGCTTGAATTAGCAATTAAAGGTAGTAAAAAATATTACGGGTGGATGGCTTTATTGCTTGGTATAATCGGGATAGGATTTCTCGTTTATCTAAAGCAGCTTGATTTCGGCCTGGGCATTACCGGTATGACCAGGGATGTATCCTGGGGATTTTACATCGCCCAGTTTACATTTCTAGTCGGTGTTGCAGCAGGAGGTGTTATGGTAGTGTTGCCATACTACCTGCACGACTATAAGGCCTTTGGAAAGGTAACTATTCTCGGTGAGTTTCTTGCCATTGCATCTGTTGTCATGTGCCTTTTGTTTATCATTGTTGACCTTGGCCAGCCATCGAGGATTTTTAACGTTCCACTATATCCCACCTTGAACTCCGTCCTTTTCTGGGATATGATAGTATTGAATGTATATCTTTTCTTAAACATTATTATCGGCTGGAATGTGTTGGAAGCTGAGCGAAATAATGTCCATTATCAGGCATGGCTAAAACCTCTGATTTACCTTTCCATCCCTTGGGCTGTCAGTATCCATACGGTTACCGCATATCTTTACTGCGGTCTTCCGGGCAGAGGATTCTGGATGACAGCTATCCTGGCCCCTAGATTTCTTTCTTCAGCCTTTGCAGCAGGTCCGGCATTATTGATTCTTTTGTGCCTTATTATCCGCAGGGTTACAAATTACGATCCGGGCAAGGAACAGATTCAATCCCTTGCCAAGATCGTTGCATATGCCATTACCATTAATGTCTTTTTCTTTCTTTGTGAAATATTTGTAGTGTTTTACAGTCAAGTTCCAGAGCATATGGATCATATTAAGTATCTTTTTTTCGGGCTCCAAGGACACGGTGCCTATGTCCCCTGGATGTGGACATCCATGGTTTTGATGCTGATAAGCATTATTTTACTTGTTAATCCAATAACTCGCAAAAATGAGGGTGTTCTTACCGTAGCCTGTATAGCTACTTTTGTAGGTACCTGGATCGACAAAGGGCTCGGCATGATCT
The DNA here is from genome assembly GCA_030612225.1 of Desulfobacteraceae bacterium. Lineage (GTDB taxonomy): Bacteria > Desulfobacterota > Desulfobacteria > Desulfobacterales > JAUWMJ01 > JAUWMJ01. The sequence goes on along the minus strand of JAUWOH010000311.1, from coordinate 1,019 downwards.
CCGGTGGTTTCGTACCCAGCCCCTTGCACCATGTGAATGAATATATTCCGACTATTCCTGAAATTTTGATCGCCCTCGGCGTCTGGGCAACTGGATTTTTTGTTTTAACCATCCTGTTTAAAATCGCTGTTTCAGTAAAAGAAGAAGTTCGCGGATAAACAAAACTGTTAAATAATTCTCAAAGGGCTCAAATTTTCGGTTTGAGCCCTTTTTTTTTCTGTATAGTAATAAATTAGCTTTTTTAAAAAGATTTACCACGGTGTTTCACGGAGAAACACTGAATTTTAATTTTTAATATCTGTGAAATTTCCGTGCAAATCCGTGGTAACAATATAATGATCGAACAAAACACCAACAACCAGAAACTGCCATTTTCTGGTGCTCTTTTTACAGCCTTTATCTGCATCCTTTTCGGATCAAATGCGGTAGCTATAAAGATCACTCTTGAAGGAGTAGGCGTATTCACCTCTGCCGGGCTGCGATTTGGTATGGCTTCCCTTGTAATTAGTCTATGGGCCCTGTCCACGCGTAAACCTTTTAAAATAAGAAAAGGGCAATTTAATCATCTGCTCATTATTGCCGTCATATTTTTTGTTCAACTGTCCCTTTTTTATTTTGGAATCAGCAAAACCAATGCCTCCCGGAGCACACTCTTTGTCAATTTACAGCCTTTTTTTCTTCTTGTGCTGGCACATTATTTCATTTCCGGAGATCAAGTATCAAAAAGAAAGCTATTGGGCATTCTTGTGGGTTTTTCAGGAGTAGCTTTTGTATTTCTGGAAAAGAAAGGGGTGACATCGGATTTTCAAACCGGTGATCTTATCGTTCTATCTGCCGCTTTTATCTGGGCCTGCAATGGTGTTTATACTAAAAGGATTATCGAAAGCTTCGAGCCGTTTCATATCGTTTTATATCCTATGATGATTGCCACCCCGCTGTTTTTTCTTGAGGGCTTTCTCTGGGATGGTATCATGATATCAGAAATAAACCCAAGAGTCCTCTTATCATTATTATATCAA
>JAUWOH010000201.1 GCA_030612225.1 Desulfobacteraceae bacterium | reverse complement strand
GAAATGCAGAATGTAAAATGGGAAGTTAAAGACGGTAAGTTGATTATTGAGATAGATTTAACAAAGGAGTTTGGCCCCTCAAAATCCGGCAAAACGATAACAGTCGCCAGCACACGGGGTAACCAGAAAATCGAGGGCACTGATGTTGTAATTGGTTTGAACGTTTACAAATATCCGGAGAATGGATAACATTTACGGTTCAGCGAAATAGTTATCTGAAAGTAATCATTATCAATAAACAATCTGTGTCAGAGCTTGAAATTGTGAATTAATGTTCGACAATTAAACTACTATTTTTCAGCAAGATCAGTATGAGCATTGAGAGACTTAAAATTATGGAGGCGGAATAATGATTATATCTCATATCAAAATGAAAAACTGGCGGAATTTCAGAAACGTGGATACTCCGCTTGGAAGGCGCATGTTTCTCGTAGGAGCGAATGCTTCAGGGAAATCCAACCTTTTAGATGCTCTGCGCTTTTTACGGGATATAGCCAAAACCGAGGGCGGCGGTCTGCAGAGGGCGGTCAGTGAACGCGGTGGAATATCCAAGATTCGTTGTCTTGCGGCGCGAAAAGAATCACAGGTCGAGATTGAAATTCACCTGGCAGAATCTCATGATGATGAAGTTTTATGGAAATATGCCCTTGGAATAAAACAGGAAAGCCGGGGGCACCGAAATCCCTATGTGTTTTATGAAAAAGTTTGGAAGGGTAATAGACTAATCCTTGACCGGCCAAACGATGAAGACAATGAAGACAAACCGCGATTAAAACAGACGCACCTGGAGCAGATAAATGCCAACTTGCAGTTCAGGGACATAGTAAAATTTCTTGGCTCAATTTATTATCTTCACCTGGTCCCCCAGGTTCTTCGTCATCCTGAAACCTTTACAGGGCCGACAAGTAAAGAAGACCCTTTTGGCAGGAGTTTTCTGGAACGTATTGTTCAAACTTCGGTCAAGACACGGCGGTCTCGCCTGAAAAAGATCGAAAAAGCGCTTAAAATTGCAGTCCCTCAATTAATACAGCTCACCGATACGAGAGACGAAAGAGGTGTTCCGCATCTCGAAGCCATATATGAACATTGGAGGCCCAATGCCGGCAAGCAAAGTGAAGATCAATTTTCTGACGGCACCTTGCGTCTTATCGGTTTTCTATGGTCGATCCTTGATGGGGATTCTTTATTGCTTATGGAGGAGCCTGAATTATCCCTGCACTCGGCTATTGTCAAAAAACTGCCTGGTTTGATCTGGCGTATCCAAAGCAGAAAAAAGAGGCAGATCATCATCTCCACTCACAGCTTTGATTTACTCTCAGACAAAGGAATCGGTGGTGAAGAGGTCTTGTTGCTCACCCCTGATGTCGAGGGGACAAAGGTTGAGCTGGCATCTTCAGTAAAAGATGTAAAAATCTTGCTGGATAGCGGATTCAGTATATCCGAAGCAGCCCTGCCGAAAACTGAACCGAAAAACTTAACCCAGTTGAGTCTGTTCAATGGATGAAACCATTCCAATTTTAATAGCAGTTGAAGATGCGCTAAGCGAGGCTGTTTTAAGGGCGATGTTTGAGCAGTCATCTCGCATTTTTGCTGTCGGCAACTGCCTGGGACGTGAAGGCAGTGGCTACTTGAAAAACAATATGCGAAAGTTCAATAAGGCGGCAAGAGGCATCCCCTTTTTTGTGCTAACTGATCTTGACCAAACAGATTGCCCTCCAACGCTTATTAACAGGTGGTTGGCCGTTCCCAAGCATGAAAATTTGATATTTCGGATTGCAGTAAGGGAAATTGAATCATGGCTCCTGGCTCACAGAGAAGCCTTTGCATCCTTTTTGGGAATTCAAAAATCACAGATCCCTTTAAGTCCTGACGATCTGGAAGATCCCAAAAGTTTTTTGTTAAAACTGACAAAAAAATCAAAAAAACAATTCCTGAAAAAGGCAATTGTTCCTGCCACCGGCAGCACCGCTAAAATTGGGCCGGATTATAACGAAGTTCTGATATCTTTTGTGTATAATTTCTGGCGGGTAAAAGAGGCCTCAAAAAGTTCCCCGAGTCTTAATCGAGCATTCAGCGCTATTAAGACTTTCAGACCGGTTTGGACAAAGTAAAGGGACTTGCGGACGTTCTCAAGTTTAAAACTTGTGAGGACTATGGGAGGTTCAAGCAGGGGCGGGCGGCTGGCAGGGGGCTTGCGACGTTATTAGTTTATAAGTTGACGTGGTAATTGAAATGAAGAAGCTACTTGACCCCAGTTAAATAAAAGCAAACATGATTTCACCCCAGTACCATCTGCCGGAGCTACGGGGCAGGCAGGGCCCCGATAGCGGGATCTACGCTATGCTCCGACAGGCTATGTTGAATAATTGTAAGGATAAAGAACGTAAAGGAAAATATGTAAAATTGTGTGGAGGCTTAATTTTATGGCAGAGAAGTTGACTTTCTGGTTTCCTGTGATAACAAACCCTGGTTTTCCGTGGAAGTTAAAAATAATGATTCAAGCATTTCCAAAAACTTATTTTATTTTAAAGACAATTCATACCTTATAATTATCGGGTTTTAAGAAAATGCAGGAATGAACGCATGCATGAAAGAATAAGAGTTATGCCTGTTGATAAATTTTTAACGACATTCATCTAATAAGTTAAAGATTTTAACATCCTCTAACTCTTGAACCGGGAAAGCCTTAAAGTTTCGTATAAACTGGTGATCTAAAAGCTGTGTTGAAAGAATTCCAACCAGCGCCATATTCTCTCGTTCACTTATAATCCGTCCTTCCTTATTTCGACATTTTGCTGTTAGTCGCGATACCTTTTTAGGATCGAAGTAACCGTTTTGCTTGATTGCGCTTTCACAAAGCAAGTCTTCCACATAATCTACAGGTTGATCCTGAAAAAAGCATTTGCTTATGGGTGCACGATACGGCTGTTTTGGTCTGTCAATTAATTCAGTTGGGATAAGTCCGCGAGCTGCCTGTTTTAAAATAAATTTTTCTTTAAGCCCGTTCATTCTATAAAATGGCGGCACCCGTGTGGCAAACTCAACCACGCGATGGTCGAGAAACGGATAGCGCCCTTCAACAGAATTTGCCATGGCCATACGATCTCCCTGGGAAGACAAAAGATAATTTGAAAGGAAAAGATTGATCTCCGTAAATTGTGCTCTTGACAAAGGATGCCATGACATAAAATCCGAGGGTAACATTGAAACAAACCGATCAATAAAACTGTTGAGGTTGTCTGTTTCTTTCTGCAAATCAGAAGAGAAGAAATTTTTCAATTTAGAAGTATTTTGCCATCTTAGCAGGTGTGAATAAGCAGGTGAGTCGGTTTCTAAAAGACCCTTTTTGAAGAATCCTTCCAGGAATGCTTTTGTCTTTCCTTTTTGCTGGTCAAAAATATAAGGATAAAGCCTTTCAAGGAGCATTGGCCGCATCCTGAAATCAGGGTTTCGTGCCCAAAACCTGCGCACCCTGTCTTCTTTGAAGATATTATAACCGGCAAATATTTCATCAGCCCCTTCACCTGTTAGTACTACCTTGAAGTTGTTTTCTCGTACCAGTTTTGAAAGATGATAAAGGGGAGCAGGAGCTGTCCTTAATATCGGGGCTTCCGTATGCCAGATTACTTGAGGGAACGCTTCCCCGATATCTTTTTCAGAGCATCTGATATTTCGGTGTTCAGTTTTGAGGGCTTTAACCGCTGTCTTCTGAAAAGAGGTTTCATCAAAATTGCTGTCAGTAAAGCTTACTGAGAAAGTACAAAGTAAATTATTGAAATTTCGTTTTACAAGCGCACTGGTATATGTGCTGTCAAGTCCGCCGCTAAGATAAGCTCCCACAGGAACATCCGCGCGCAGCCTGATCCGTGCGGAATCACGAAGCAAATAATTTAATTCTTCAGTCCATTCTGAAAGTGACCGCTCATCCTGGTATCCATCACACTGGCCGTTGAAAGATAATTTCCAATAGTTATGAGTGCTAAAACCATTTTTAGAGAATATGGCATAATGGCCGGGGAGAACCTGATTAATATTCTCAAATGGGGTGGAAAAACCTACCGGAGTCCAGCATGTAAATATATCTGAAAGTGTTTGTGTATCAAGCTTTCGAGGAATCAACGGATCTGCAAACAATGCCTTTATTTCAGAACCGAATACCAGCCGACCATTGCTTTGATGGTAGAAAAGAGGCCGAATGCCCATCCGGTCACGCCCCAGAAGCAGAGTTTCCTTTTTTTGGTCCCACAGGGCAAACGCAAACTGCCCGTTCAGGTCCTTAAACATTGCAGTACCGTGTTCCTCATATAGATGCACCAGGACTTCAGTATCGGTTTGAGTGTAAAACCGATGGCCCCGTGAAACTAAATCTTCACGGAGTTCAGGGTAGTTGAATATTTCACCGTTAAACACTATCCACACAGATCGATCTTCATTATAAATCGGCTGAACACCGCCGCTAAGGTCTATGATACTCAACCTTGCATGGGCCAATCCCGCGTTACCGCTGACATATATACCAGAAGCATCCGGACCCCGGTGGTGGAGAAGACCGGTCATTTGCCTGAGAAGATCCTGCATATCTTCTTTAGATTTAAAATTAATTATTCCTGCTATTCCGCACATAGTAAATAGGTTTAGAAGCTATTTTCCACTTCTATATGGGTGGCTCCTGGTTAACGTTATTGTCAAAAGAGCTCGATTCTTAATTTAATCATTTAAATCAATGGTAGAATCAAAATTGTGATCTCCATGTTTATCCTGCCGATATGACCGAAAATATCACCGGTAACGCGCCTTGTAAGGGGGCCTTTGCAAAACGTCCATTTTAATCAAATCTCTGTGTCAGGTGGCACATCCCGCTAACCAACTTGACAAGTAGTATATCAAAAGTTGACAAAAAATCAAGTCTGGTAAAAGGGATCAGTCCGCCTAAATCAGGGAGGGCTGATCCCTTTCAGGATAGACTATATATCAAAATAGAGGAAGAACTCGTGCGGATGGGGCCTGAGTTTTACAGGGTTAACCTCGTTTTCCGTTTTATATTCAATCCACGTATCTATTACATCCTGGGTGAAGACATCACCTTTTAAAAGGAATTCATGATCATCCTTGAGGGCGTCAAGGGCTTCTTCTAATGAGCCGGGAGCGGACTCCACTTCAGCAAGTTCTTCCGGTGGAAGGTCGTATATATTTTTATCAAGAGGTTCGCCAGGATCCATCTTGTTTTGGATACCGTCTATGACGGCCATAAGCATAGCGGAAAATGCCAGATAGCCGTTGCATGAGGGATCAGGCGTTCTGAACTCTATCCGTTTTGCCTTGGGAGACGCAGAGTACATGGGAATACGAATTGCCGCACTTCGGTTCCGGCTTGAATAAGCCAGATTTACCGGAGCTTCAAATCCGGGAACAAGTCTTTTGTATGAGTTGGTCGTCGGGTTCGTAAAGGCACAAAGGGCATTGCAGTGCTTCAAAATTCCACCAATGGCGTATAAAGCTTCCTGGGAGACTCCGGCATATTGATCTCCGGCGAAAAGGGGTTTATCTCCATTCCAAATGCTTATATGTGTGTGCATTCCAGTCCCGTTATCGTCAAACAGCGGTTTCGGCATAAAAGTAACGGTACGGTTGTGACGATGGGCAACGTTTTTTAAAACATATTTAAACCACATTAACTGGTCAGCCATTTGCAGCAACGGCTTAAAACGCATATCGATCTCTCCCTGGCCGGCTGTAGCCACCTCGTGATGCTGGCACTCTATGTCGATACCCAGACTTTCAAGAACCAGAACCATCTCTGTTCTCAGGTCCTGGAACTTATCCATGGGAGGAACCGGAAAATACCCTCCCTTGTGCCTTGGCTTGTAACCTAGGTTCGGCTCTTCATTTCTGCCCGTGTTCCAAACCCCTTCAATGGAATCGATTTCATAAAAAGCCCTGTTGCTTGATGACTCGAACTGGATATTATCAAAGATAAAAAATTCAGCTTCAGGACCGATATATGCCGTGTCACCAATTCCCGTACTTTTTAGATAGGTTTCTGCTTTTTTGGTGATATAACGCGGATCTCTGGAGTATGACTCCATTGTTATAGGCTCAGCAATATCGCCGATAAGTACGAGTGTCGGCTCCTTGAAAAAAGGATCCATTTGTGCAGTTGCGGCATCAGGGACTACCAGCATATCACTGGCGTGAATCGGCTGCCATCCGCGGATACTCGATCC
>JAUWOH010000273.1 GCA_030612225.1 Desulfobacteraceae bacterium | reverse complement strand
ATCACCGATCTAACCATGCCGAACATGACCGGGGATAAACTGGCCGGGGAACTGATTAAAATTCGGTCTGATATACCGGTTATTCTCTGTACCGGATTCAGCGAACTGATATCCAAAGAAAAGGCAGAGTCTCTGGGTATAAAGGAGTTTCTGATGAAGCCGGTATTGTTGAAGGATCTTTCGAGTACGATCCGTAAAGTGTTGGATGGTTAATATGGAATGATCAAAGCCTGGGGTTTAATCATCCGTAAAAGTCAATAAGCCATCTGGAAAAACCGAATATTATAAGACAAAACCCTTCAATCCTGCTAATCTTCCATCCTGTGCGCATAAAAATAAGGACAACTGCCATCATGGCTATGAGCGCATAAAAACTTGGCAAAGCCAAAGGTGATACATGAATGGGCCGCATTATGCATGTAATGCCTAATACCCCGGCAAAGTTGAACATATCGCTCCCTATAAGGTTACCAAGAAGCATATGGTTTCTTCCTTTAATTGAAGCGGCCAGGCATGTTATCAGCTCCGGAAAGGACGTGCCACCCGCAACAATGGTCATGCCGATGATCCATGAACTCACTCCTGCGGCCTGAGCAAGTTTTGTTGCCGACTCGACCATGAAATTTCCGCCTAAACCGAGAAAAGCAAATCCCAGAGCCAGAAAAATATAATTTTTATAACCTGAGTTTCTTTGTACATGTTGTGTTTCCGTGTCTCTTTGTATAGGTTCTTTCTTAATAAGGAGAAAGCTTATATATACTAGCAGTATTAAAATAAGAAGAGCACCTGCTGCGCGATTTAAAGTAAGGTCATTCCAAAGAAGAAGAAGGAAAATTAAAATAATCACGCCAAATAGAATCAATCCGTCTCGAAAGATTATAGTTTTGTTTGTTGGCAGGGGTTTAATAAATGCCATCAGCCCCAGTATAATCCCAAGATTAAAGAGGTTGGAACCTACGATGTTTGACATCGCAATGTCTTCGTAACCCTTAAAGGCAGCTGTAACCGTTACCAAAAGCTCAGGGGCCGAAGTCCCCATGGCTACGACTGTCAGACCGATTACCAATTCTGAAATGTTAAACCTGCGGGCTATAATCGATGCATTGGTTACAACAAAATTAGCACCGCTCCACATTAAAAGTATGCTCAACAGACAGATAAAGATATTAAAAACCACATAAGAAAGCATATACGCCATATCCTCTAAGAAAAATCAATTTGTCAAGTTCGTCCTGTCTCAGGCCCGCGTAAAAAGGCAACAATCACACCTGTTCCTGCAACTATCCCCCCGGCAAGCATTGCCCATTTAAAAGCAGTCATAAAAAATACTTCCATTTCCGGTTTATAAACTTTTAATGTAAGTCCTCCGCTAAGCAAATGAAAGATACTGTTAAAAATGAGTCCTGACATCGCTACGCCCAACACCATACCAATGTTGCGTGATGTTGCAACAGTGCCGGATGCCACTCCCCTGTATGCCTGTGAAATTGCACTCATAATTATTGAATTGTTTGGAGATATAAAAAGCCCGGTCCCGATACCCACCAGGGCAAGGGGCAAGGCAACCGAGGTATATGCGTGCGATGGTGTTAGCATAGACAACATAAATAGCGCTATTGACATCACCAACATACCCATTGTGCAAAGTATGCGTGATCCGATACTGTCTGAAATGTAACCTGACAGCGGACTTATAAAAAAAAGAAATGCAAAAGGAATAACCATTGTATATCCAGCTTTATCAATTGAAAACCCGTATGGATAAACCAGGTAAAAAGGCATAAGGAAGACCATTGTAAAAAGACTGACAAAAAGTATGGCTGCTGAGACAACCGGTAAAATAAAGATACGAATCTTTAAAAGAGACGTTTGAAATATAGGATAGTCCATTCGCTTTTCAATCTTTAAAAACCATACTATAGAAATAATTGAAGTGGTTAAAAGTAAAATTGTTCTCGCGGAAGCAAACCCCCAATCATAAGCGCTTGAAATGACATAAATAAATAGACTGAATCCAAATGCGAGCAACAGTGCCCCTTTCCAGTCAAAAGGCTCTTTTCTAACAATGTCTCCTTTTGTGCCTCTAAGGATTTGAAAAGCTAAAATCGCAGACACTATACCAATTGGAATATTAATAAAAAATATTGCCCGCCATGAAATATAATTGATAATCAGACCACCAAGTACAGGACCGGCAGTTAATCCTGCAGCAACTGCCGTACCTACCATCCCTAATGCTCTTCCCCTTTCAGAGGCTGGAAAGGTATCAACAACAAGTGCAGGTGAACAAGCCATTAGCATTGCAGCAGCAATACCCTGCAAGGCTCGAGCAGCAATCAGCCATTTAGCATCCGGTGATACTCCACATAATAAGGATGCAATTGAAAAAATAAAAAAGCCCCTGCAATAAACCCATCTCCTTCCTTTTATATCGCTGAGCCGCCCGAAAGCAAGCAGAAGTGACGATACAGTTAAAAGATAGATCATTGGTATCCATTCAATTGTTGTAAGTGGAACCTTTAAATCTTTCATAATGGCGGGCAGAGCAATATTTACAATGCTGCTGTCAAGCGTCGACATAAAAACCGCAACAGCGACAAGTGAAAATATAACCCACTTTTTTTTAGTAATAGCAGTATCTTTCATAATATTATAGCAGGATAATATATGGAATGATTCTTATAAAGGTTTACTGACTTATAAGCATAGCTAACAATGATAATGAAGTTATTTCAACATCATAGACATTTTACAGCATATGTGGTTTAATGCTATGCGTCAAGGGTTAAGTTGATATTAAAAAACGGATGGTTGCAAATCTATCCTCTTCTCTGATACAGAATGAACATATTGCACAATAGACTGTACAGGGAATACAGGAAAATAGACGGAGGAATACAATGAGTGAAATACGGATGACCGGAGAGCTTCGTACAGATTATGACTGTGAAGCAATCGGCTTTCCTGCTGAAAGGTGGGGGGAAGCAGTATTCAAGATTGGAGAAGAAGAGATTATTTTTGAAGTCAGTGTGGAAGATAACGTTATTATTTCCATAATGGCAGGCGAGGATGCTGCGTGGAAAGGTACGCTAAAGGGCCTTAAGAAAATTTTAAAAGGTGAAATAAAGGCGAGATAACGTTCAAATGATGATTACATACCTCGGACAAGCCGGAACCTGATTGACTATTGATTATTGAAAATTGAATATTTGTTGAATCGCTTCGCTCTACCTTTCTTATATAATATTGATAGATTTCATTCAATTTTCAATATTCAATTGTTAAATTGATAGAGGAAGTATACCAATTATCTTTAAGCTAAAAAAGCACGAATTTTGCAAATAAGAAACTAAATCAAATCTGGATATCCTATGCTGGAAAAGGACGCACGGAGAATATTATTTTTCAGGGCACTTGGCGAAACAGACCATGAGGGCGTTATCCTTCCCTCTTCTCTCTTGGAAACGGTTCAAAAAAATATGGAACCCTTCCTTAAAGATCCTGATTATTTTGCCAGGTTCTGTCGTAGTCTTGAAAAAATAGCAGGCCGTCGCCATAACATTGACTTTTCTACATATTACATGGCCTTTGACTTCAAACTTGGCCGATCAAGTTTGCTCCTTTTTGTAAGTTTCCTAATAGGCTTAGGCTCCAACTATCTTGGCTCCGGCCCCAAGGTCAACATCCTGCTAAACCCATTAATGATTCTCCTTTGCTGGAACTTTGCCATCTACCTTGTATTGCTTTTTAAGGGAACTGTCTTTCGAAAATACACCCTTCCACCTGCAAACATGGCGTTTCAACTGATTAACTTTGGCAGGAGTATAAAGGATAAATTTAATCTACTTTTTCCTAAGAAATCAAAAAAATCCACAATTTTAAGAACTGCCAGGGTTTATTTTATCAAACTATGGCTACAACAGGCCAATGTTTTGTCAGCAGCCCGACTCTCCTTTATTCTCCATGGTATGGCCATTGCCCTTACATGTGGTGTGGTGGCCGGCCTTTACTTAAGAGGCCTTTTTCAGGAATACCAGTTTGCATGGTTCTCCACCTTTGATAAATCTATTGTCATGAGTCTTGGCAAAGTCATTTTCGCACCTGTCCTCTTTTTAATAAAAGGAAATATGCCAAAAGAAAATATGGGTGCTGCATGGATACATCTTTTCGCTGCATCCGCTGTTTTTTATATCCTTTTGCCAAGGTTTCTGCTCCTTTTTCATACAAGACTTAAAATAAAACAATTATCCGGATCTGTTAAGCTGGATCTGACACTGCCTTATTTTAATAAATGGCGTTTAGATTCAGTAAATCTTGACCTTTATTCGTACAGTTATTCCCTGGATGATAAAAATTTGCTCCTACTAAATGAAGCTCTTGAAAGGGTTTACGGACATCAGGACAAACTCATTGTAGAAAATATCCAGTGGGGAGAAGATCTCCCCAAATCCCTGAATCAGGAGAGAAGTCCCGTGTTTTGCTTTAATGCCGCACAAACGCCTGAAAATGAAGTCCACGGTAAATTTTTAAACAAAATTCTTCAGCGCCTCAACTCCTGTATCGTTATTGTTGATTATTCAAGACTTACTCAGCAGCAGCAAAATTCCCGTTTTTTACTTTGGAAGACCCTGCTGGAAGATTTTGTCGGATTAAACCGGTTCTTTTGGACGAACTTGGAAACAACAAGCAGTGAAAATGACTCAGAACTTGCCGCCGCATTATGGAGAAAAAATAATTGAACAAAAAAACTGAAATATTAATCAGCATAATATCGCATACAAATATCGGAAAAACGACTTTAGCCCGTACGCTGCT
>JAUWOH010000271.1 GCA_030612225.1 Desulfobacteraceae bacterium | reverse complement strand
AATCTTAGCTGCCGCTTCTATATCTGCAGGACAGAATACAAAAAGACATTTTTCATCCGGTGACGAAACCGAGCCATAAACATAATTGATGTTTATTCCTTCTTCCCCAAACTTTGTTGTTATTTTCGCCATCTCACCGGGTTTGTTTTCAAGTTCAATGGCAATCACCGGCATTACGTCAAAAACATATTCATTTTTAGAAAGCAGGTCCACAGCCTTGTCAGTATCGCCCACCAAAAGGCGTATCAGGGCAAATTCCACAGAGTCCTTTCGCATCGAATTATAACTGGCAACAGAAGCGATTCTCTTTATCGATTTGCCCCTTGCCTTAAATAACTCCTGTACATAACTTGATGCGTCCTGTATTGTAAGCGCATCTATATTAATTCCCTCATCTGCAAAAAGCACAGCCAACCTGCCAAGCTCACCAGGAACATTCCTCATAAAAAGTGATATTTCAGTTCTTACCATATTTTCTCCCTGTAAAATCTTTTTAACTAAAAAAATCCTTTTGATTTATATAATAAAGCATGAAGTTAACATTCTGCTCTATCGGAAACATTGCGTTCTTAAAGATATAGTATTAAACATTATTATATTTGCTTTTAAATTTTTAAAAACAGCTCGTCCACTGCAAATTAAATGAGTAACAGAGTAACCCGTTTAACAATTAGCTCTACAATGGAATAAATCACATTAAATGTCAAAAATATTAAGCTACTGGTTTCCACGAATACTGGTTTTAAGTTTTGCACTGTCACTGATATTACCGGCTCCTGATTTTGTCACCAATCTTGATGCCGGCGGATACACAATCTGGCTGGCAAGGATTATCTGGGTTATTTCCGTGCCGGTTGTTTTCTGCTCCATATTACTGGTAATCGTAATTTTTAGGAAAAAATAAAAACTTAAACTGTTTTTCTGTGGTACAGCTATCTGCAACCCTCCGACACTAATAGTTTTTCAGTGCTCTCTACCATCTGCTTGCTGGTAATTGCGCCGGGAAACTTTTCTACTGATATCGATGCTGTTGATATTTTATCTTTGATAGCTTGAATTTTAAATACACCTGTCTGTATTCTTTTAAAATCAATGACCTGTCCAGTATTGGAGTTTTTAATTGCTTTGCATTCTTTAAAAACAGCAAAATGCATATCAGGCTTTACCCCGTCACACCGGCCTAAATCTATAGTAATACTATCTCCTTTGCGAAGAACAACAATTCCTTTGAACGGAAAAAAATTTAATATTTTCTCAACCAGTTGATCAGCTAACATTTCAAGGGAAGCAGGAGCCGTGCTCTTTGCACTTTTCGTTGCAATTATCGAGGCATTTTCTACATTTATTACCCTGACACCGACTTCAATGACATCTTCATATTTCATTACAAAACCTGAAATCAAAGCTTTGGCTCCAAGCAGTTTCGCCGAATCTGTGATAATGAGAAGGTGCTCTTTTTTATCAAAAACAAGCTGCTGCTCTTTTATGACTTTTTCGATCAATTCTGGCTCTACTATTTCAAACCGCCCATCTTTTTCTAAAGCGGTTATTAAGTGATCTGCAACAACGTGCCCCACCTTAGCATCAGCATGTCCTTTCCCCAAAATTTTAAAATCAAGAACAACAATTTTATTCTTTTGAAATCCAGCCCATACTGTTGTTGAAATTAATAAAGTGAAAACAAAGATTAAACTCAATAAAAAATATTTTTTCATAATAAAATCCTTCCTTTTGTTTTTTTCAACTTTATACCTACTTAATAATTTTTCAAAGGAAAAAATAATTTTTTTTCAAATATAGATTGTATTCTAATTATTAGCATGCTAACTATATTAGGTGATGTCCATTGATAATTATCAGTTGTCCGTTGCATAAATTTGTAAGCAAACCCTCATTTAATCTTGCAATTGAAAAGATAATATTTCTTCCTGCACTCGATATGACGTACTGATTGGATTCAATTTTTTACGTGTTTATAAAAGGCAAACTCATGGTTTTTCAGGATTGTATATGTTTTCAATTAGGTCGCATAACCAGAAAGGTTACCAGATATTACAGGGATAAAATCTCTACTTTTGGGCTCACACACGGGCAATTCTTTATGCTGATAGCTATCTTTGAAGATGAGTCGCTTTTACCAAGTCAACTGGCTAAAAAGACAGCACTGGACAGACCTACTACTACAGGGCTATTAGACCGCCTTGAACGGGACGGCTGGATAAAACGACAGCCCGATTCAGATGATCGTCGGGCTTTGCGTATTCACCTTTCTCCCAAAGCTGAAAAAAACCGCTATTCAATCCTTTCAATATTTGAAGAAATAAACAGTCAATTTGTAAACCGATATACGCGGAAGGAATGGAAATTGTTCCAGTCATTTTTAAACCGGTTGGAATAAAATCCAAAAATCTTAAAAAGGTATAAAAAAGATTTGGTCAGCTGGACGCAAAAAAGATTTAAAGGGTTTCATTTATACCGCTTTTCATAAATATGTTCCGAAATATGGAATTGCGGTATATGTGGTTGTAGAAAAAAACGTTTAGATAACGGAACGTTTTTTTGACAACCACTATACAAGAAAAGCCAGGGAGGACAAAATGGAACAAAAGAAATTACACTACGGCTGGATAGTTATTTTCATGGGGCTTGCCACTACTATAGCTGCACACGGTTTTGGCCGCATGGCCTACACCATTATTCTTCCGGCCATGAAGGACGGCCTGAATTTCGATTATACACAGCTTGGTTTGCTTGGAACCGGCAACTTTATCGGATATCTCTCCATGGCCATTATAGGTGGGTTCCTTGCCGCCCGCTTTGGAACCCGTATTGTCATAACCTTTGCACTAATACTGATGGGTGCCAGCATGATTCTTACAGGACTGTCCAATTCATTCGGGTTTGCCTTTTCCATGCGTTTATTTACGGGTCTGGGTAACGGTGCTGCTTATGTTCCTGCAATGGCGCTCGGATCGGCTTGGTTTGCCGCAAATCGTAGAGGATTTGCAACCGGAATCGTTTCAGGTGGAATCGGAGCGGGTACTTTAATATCCGGCCTGGTCGTCCCTCCGATTTTAGTCGTTTATGGCCCAGAAGGCTGGCGCTTTTCATGGTATATTTTAGGAGGTGCGGTGCTTGTAATTGCAGTTATCGTATTTTTATTTATCCGCAGCCGGCCGGAAGAAAAAGGGTTGCTTCCAGTGGGTAGCGATAAAGATCAGACACACCAAACGGTCACATCGGGTAAGGGCAAGACGTCCTCTCTTCAGTGGTCTACTGTGTATAGAAATAGCGCCGCCTGGTATTTAGGAATCGTATATTTCTTTTATGGCCTGTCCTATATTATTTACATGATTTTCTTTGCAGCCTACCTGGTAAAAGAGATGGGATTCACACAGTCGTGGGCTGGCGGTCTATGGGCAACAGTCGGGGGCTTGAGTGTTTTTTGCGGCATCATATGGGGAAGTATTTCCGACCGTATCGGGCGTAGCAGGGGAGCGGCTCTGGCCTATCTTGTACTCGGGCTTTCCTATATCATATTTGCCTTGATCAAGGTAAAATTCGGTTTTTACCTGTCGGCGGTCATGTTCGGTCTTACCGCCTGGAGTATCCCGACTATTATGGCAGCAGCAGCCGGCGATTTCTTTGGCCCTCGCCTGGCACCGGCAGGCCTGGGGTTTATTACTCTTTTTTTTGGTATAGGCCAGGCTTTGGGGCCGGCATTGGGAGGATACATGGCCGATGTAACCCATTCATTTACGTTGCCGTTTCTTGTGGCTGGGGGCATCTCACTTGTTGGAATGGTTTTTTCTTTATATCTGAAAAAACCAGTTGTTATTACTGAATAATTCGCAAAACGTCAGTGAATAGGAGTAACCGGCTAAAAATCACCTACCACGCCCATAGGACGTGGTTTGATGAAGCCCCCTCGAAGGGGGCTAAAAGCACAGCGATTCCTATAAATTGCAATTCAATATCAAAGACGCAGCCGTCCTGAAAGGCTATGAACATCGAACATCGAACGCCCAACATCGAATTTTGAATAAGGTATTCTGCCTATTTTTATAAAGTTTAAACCGGCGGAGCGAAGCGATTTCATCATTCGATGTTCAACGTTCAATGTTGGATGTTGGACGTTCAAAAAATGTTTTAATCTGCCGCTATTGAGTATACTTATTCTCGCCGGAACGGTAGAACCTTTTAGGGTCGCACGGGCAGCGCCCGTGGTTTAATTAACTGCAATTAGAGCAGGATATCAGTATACACTTCGTAAATAGGAACAATATTCTATGAATTTGATACAAACCAATCTGGAAACAATGTTCAATCCCAGCTCCGTGGCCGTTATAGGTGCTTCAGACAATTCCGGCAAACTCGGGTTTCATGTGATGAAAAGCCTGATCAATGGAGATTTTTCAGGCAAAATTATTCCGGTAAATCCCGGTAGTCCTGAAATTTGGGGATTAAAAGCATATCCTTCTCTAAATGATTATGCCGACAGGATCGATCTAACCATTGTTGTTGTGCCGGCCAAACTTGTGCCTGGCGTATTCACCGAATGTGTTGAAAAGAGCGTTAAGGGTATCGTGCTGATTACAGCGGGTTTTAAAGAAATCGATGACCCTGCAGGAGCCAAGCTTCACAAAAAAATCGCCGACATAGCAGATCCTGCAGGAATACCTGTTATCGGTCCTAACACCTTTGGCATGATTAACTTTCATGCCAACCTGAACGCCTCGTTCACGCCTGAATTTTCTTTGCTGAAAAAAGGAAAAATTGCGCTGGTCAGCCAGAGTGGAGGAATGTCTCACCTGCTTGGCTTTCTTGCAAT
>JAUWOH010000229.1 GCA_030612225.1 Desulfobacteraceae bacterium | reverse complement strand
TATAGTGTCATCCGTGGAGCCGCCGTCAGCAATGATAATTTGCAGGTTTACTTTTTTTTGAACATTCAGGTCTGCCAGCAAAAGTGGCAGGCAATCCTGTTCATTCAGGGCGGGGATTATGACCGAAAGGCTAAGACCCATAGCTCATTACTTATCCATTTGCTTTGTTATTGGCTGCTTTGTTATTGAAAAGTCGCATCACGCACATTTCAATACCCTGCTCCCTTATTATTTCTTTTTGCATCCTTCAAGGCATTCCTCATATGCGGCCTCACACGCCGCCTCTTTAAGTTCATTCTTTTCGGCTTTTTCTTTACACTCTGTTAGAGCCGTTTCACACGCAAGTTTGCAGGCAGCTCTTTTTGGTGAAAAACCCATGTAAAAAACTGAGCTAAAAATAATCCCGAGAATAAAAAGTACATAGAAACCCTTTTTCATGATGTCCTCCTTTTTAAGATGGTTGATTGCCTGTTATTCCGAATCCTTCGGGCATACTGCATTACATATTTCAATATTTTGAGATAAATAATTTTCATGAGAAGTGCGGGCTGACGCTTTTAAATGGACGTAGTAACATAATAGATATAAAGCCCATCGATGCAAATACAGCCAAAAATATAAATGCCATCCGGTAGCTTCCTGATATATCGAAGATATAACCGGTGAGGACGGGGCCAATGGTACCGCCTATGGTACCAAAGAAAAGGACGAAACCAAAGAGTTGTCCGTGGGACCCGGTACCAAAAAATTCGGCGATCATTGGAGACATAACAGTAAAAAAACCACCATGGGCAAACCCGTACACAACAGCAAACACAAACAGCATCCATGCCGTATTGGTCCATTGCAACCAAATGAAGCTGCTGATTAAAATGATGAAACATATAATCAAAGAGGGTTTGCCGCCGATTCTGTCATTGATATTGCCCATGACGATTCTACCCAACATACTGATACCGCCAATGATTGAAAGCACAGATGCTGCCATTGCCGGTTTAAGGCCTTGATCCAGCGCATGAGGTACGATGTGGACAATAATTGTAAATAAGCAAAAGAAGATGGCGAATTCAGAAATACAGATCCCCCAAAATTGCATGGTGTGGACCGCTTTTTGAAAGGAAAGGTTGTTTTCTTCCACCACTGAGGTGTTTTTAAGGCGGTTTACTTTTTTTCCATCAGGAAGCAGCCCATCTTCTGGGGGTCGCGTTTCATCACCTGGGCACACACAACCAGTGCAATTAAAGCAACACCCCCAATAATAAGGTAGGCATGCCGCCAACCAAAGTTTGAAATCAAAAATGTGGCGATCAAGGGTACCAAAAACTGCCCGGCACCTGTACCGACTTTTGCAATGCCTGACATCCTGCCACGATATTTAACAAACCATCTTACAATGGTGGATAAGGTGATGACGTCATGCGTACTGAATCCTATTCCCACAAACAAACCGAATACAAGATAAAGCTGCCAGGGAGTGTGAAGCTGGGACATGATCATATAACCGAAACCCAGGGAAATTCCGGATACCGTCAAGATAATCCTGGGGCCGATCTTGTCGTTTAATGTGCCCGTAACAATGGCTCCGACACCCATAACAAAAAATGCCAAAGAAGACGCTCCTGAAATCAAAGTTCTTGACCATCCGAATGCCTGTTGCATTTCCTTGAAAAAAACACCGTAAGTGAACATGGCTCCGATGGATATCGCCTGGATAATGAAACTGGCCGCTACAATGTTGTAACCATAAAAATACCTTGTTTTCAAACTGCCCCCTGAAGATGTTATACCGCTTTCCATAAATATGTTCCGAAATATGGAATTGCGGTATAAGTGGTTGTGTGTAACCTACACCAAATGATCAATACAAAATGATTCACGCAGTTTTTAGGGTGCGAAACTTGAGTTATAAACTGTACCTGAAGTCTTCCCCATGTAATAAAGTGCTAAAAATTACTTAATCGCCAGCTTAGGCATTTGGTCAATCATTTTACTGGTTTCTTTTTATCTGGCTTCTTTTAAGAATCCGCTGGCATATTTGTGAAGCACACTTCCAATTAATGTTTGATAAGGAATGCCTTCACGTGCGGCTCTTCTTTGTAAGGCGGAAAGGTCGTTTTCCGAAATCCTTATGTTGATCTTACGGTTCTTTTTCATCGTATTGCAAGCTATTGTTTGGTAATCGGTCTGCGGTTTTGAGGGCTTTAGCTCTTCATTTTCGTATGCTTTTAAGATTTCTTTCTCGTATTCATCGAGGACCATTTTTTTTTGCTTTTTAATCATTTTTTCCTCCGAGGTATTTCTTGGTCGCCTTTCTACTGGGAATAATTGTTTTGAGAAAATACTCGTCATTATCTATAACACATGGAACTAAATAGGCATATCCATCCACATCAATTATCAGAATTTTTTGGTTCGGATACTTCTTCTTGTTTGGATGATCCGTTTCAATAGTATTAGTTCCGGACTCAATTTTTTTGACTATTTCTTCGAACGTAATCCCCCTTTCCCGTGCAAGGATTTCGTTTTTTTCTGCATTCCATTTGAATATTTTCATAATTGGAATATATGACATTGTAGAGACAATGTCAATTCATTGTTTCTGTTCTTTGACGTTTTAGCTAAGTGGAAAACGGGTTAAAAGCTATTATGTTAGAAGAGGTTAAAACGAATAAAAAGATCTAACTGTCCAAGACTGAACGATACAGGGGGCTCTAAAATTTCTATAATCGGTAGAGTTGCCTGTTGTGAGGATAGAGGGCTGTTTATAATCCGACAAAAAAGATTACTGCCAGCAACATCAGGAAAAAGACCGACAGAAGAACAGAAATTCCTGCCGGCATAAGATTGACGGTTTCTGGTTTTGCTTTCTCATTAAAGCCCTCAAGGGGGGCGGTATCTTTACCGACAGATTTATAATAAAGACCAATCAGGCTGATAAGAGGTTTTCTGCTGATTGCACCGAGTTTTTCAGGAAGAAATTTTATAAAAAGAAAATCGCATATTTGAGCAATTTTCATGGAAATACCTGCAAAAACATATACTACCAGTCTGGAACCTTTACGATAAAACCAATCGGTATCAAGATTGATTGCTCTTAACTCGGCAGGATAATATCCCGAAAGAATAAGGAGAGTAAAGGCAAGAGCCCCGAACATAAGCAACTGAAGTTGGCCCACTACATGAGCCCCTGTGTATGCGACATAATCAACCGGAGTATAAGGCAGAATATTATATAAGGGTTGGGGAAATAACCCGATAAAAACACAGAAAAAGGCGGCAATTCCCATGGCAATCATCATGTTCAGCGGGGGTTCTTTCGCGCGAATACCGGAGTCGTGGCCGAAAAATGTAAAGAATGGAACCTTGATTCCGGCGTGATGAAATACACCTGCCGAGGCAAATTGAAGCATAAGCCAGACGATTACCAATTTGCCATGGCCTGCAGCGCTGATGATCATAGATTTGCTTATAAAGCCGCTGAACATGGGAAATGCGGAAATGGATGCCGCACCAATCATGCAGAATAAGCATGTAACAGGCATGGTTTTGTACAGACCTCCAAGGTCGGTACACCTTATCTTGCCGGTAACATGGAGAACCGAGCCTACGGACATGAATAACAAAGCCTTGTAAAGGATGTGACAGAAAGCATGAGAAACGGTTCCGTTAATAGCCAGCGCAGTCCCGATTCCAATGCCGCACATCATAAAACCTACCTGGTTGATAAGGCTGTAAGCCAGAACCCGCCGTATATCATTTTCCAAAACCGCATAAAATATGGGTATTGCAGTCATAAAGGCTCCAAGCCAGATAAGAAGCTCTGCTCCCGGGAAAATGCGCGCCATGACATACACAGCACTTTTGGTTGTAAAAGCGCTTAAAAAAACAGCTCCGGTTACGGTAGCCTCTGGATAAGCATCCTGTAGCCAGGGATGCAGGGGTGGTATTGCAGCATTTACGGCGATGCCAAAGAATATCAGATATGCTGCAAGTCCTTTAAGCTCCATGAATGCAAACTCTGTTGTTCCGGTTTTGGCAACGTATATGATAATTCCTGCCAAAAGAAAGAGGCCCCCTACAACGTGAACCAGTATGTATCGAAAAGCAGCGGCATGTGATTTCTCTGTCCGGCGGGCCAGGATCAGGAAAGTGGAAGCAACGGCCATTATTTCCCAGAAGATATAAAGAGAGAAAAAGTCACCTGCAAAGGTAACTCCCAGGGCGCCTCCGGCATATATCAAGCCCGCCACATGTTGCACGTCATCTTTTACTTTTATTGCAAAAAGTATGGCAATAAATGATATGATGGAAAAAATATACCCGAATACCAGGCTCAAGCGATCAATCCGTCCAAAAATTAAATCGTAATCAAGCAGGCGGAAAACCCAGTGCTTTCCTTCGGGAATAGTCACCAGTATATAAAATGCAAGAACAGGAAGAAGGAGCATGTATGCAGACTTGATTTTGCCCCTTAAGAGCGGGATAAATAAAGCGCCGATTATAAATATAGCTGCCGGTGGAATCGAATTAATCATAATAATTTTCTTTTCTTTTAACTATTTTGCGCAATATTTTTGCGATAAAAATTAGAGCTACACATGAGACAAACCCGTAAACGGCAAAAAATTCAGGAGCGGCTTCCCATGGGAAGTCGTCATGTTTATGAATAAAAAAATCAGCAATCAAAAGGACAACAAGGGATGCATAAAAAATGAATAAAAGTCTTTGTACGTTTTTGGGTTTATCAAAAATTTTTAACTCTTTCATTTGACTATAATCTCCTTAAAAACAGCCCTTCTATTACAAGCAGCTCCAAAAAATAAAACCAAGATATAACACACCGATTGTTATAGAAATATGAAATATTTTTATGTATATAGGTATAGGTTCATGGGAAAGTTCCATTTTTTCTTCATGTGTGTTTTCTTCAGTCATAATCTATCCTCCTACCAATCCTTTTGCCGCCATCTTTGCCAGTTTGACAAAAAAACTCGGGTAAACAAACAGCACAAAAGATAAAAAGGCGGTAAGTACCGGCGGGGCTACTGCCAGCAAAGGTGCTTCCTGAATTTTAACAGGCTCTTTATAATCTCCATCGGTAAAAAAGGCATTATAGGCTATGGGGAGAAAGTAGGCGGCATTTAGCAAAGAACTGGTCAGGATAACAACCAGTATGGGAATTTGATGTACTTCAATACATCCTAATGCCAGATACCATTTGCTTAAAAATCCGCCAAAAGGGGGCAGGCCGATGACACTTAAAGAGCCAAAGAAGAATGCAGCCATAGTAAACGGCATCTTTTTCCCTAACCCTTTCATTTCACTTATATTTTTTATTCCGGTATTAACCAGGATTGCCCCTGCGCAGAAAAAGAGCGTGATTTTTCCAAAGGCATGCATTGTAATGTGAAGCATTCCCCCGGATAGGCCTGAGAGGCTGATAAGTCCGCCTGCCAGAACGATATAGGACAACTGGCCGACCGTGGAATATGCAAGTCTGGCCTTTAAGTTATCCTGTTTTAATGCAAAAAGTGAAGCTACAATAATAGTTATTGATGCAAAATAAAGCAAAAAGACATCTAAAGAG
>JAUWOH010000064.1 GCA_030612225.1 Desulfobacteraceae bacterium | reverse complement strand
AATGCCTATGACCCTCAATTATCTATTCTTCCCGATGGAACTGTTTGGTTCGTTCACACTGAATTTCGTGCGGGATACTATGATATCTTCACGCGGTCATT
Source organism: Desulfobacteraceae bacterium (assembly GCA_030612225.1). Taxonomy (GTDB): domain Bacteria; phylum Desulfobacterota; class Desulfobacteria; order Desulfobacterales; family JAUWMJ01; genus JAUWMJ01. Next base: position 11,584 of record JAUWOH010000064.1, on the reverse strand, counting down.
AAGCAATGGGAGCTTAACTGAATTACAACAGGTAAGCTGTCAAAATGGGCACAGTTATTATCCAAGTATTGCGTGTGATTCTAAAAATCGCGTTTGGTATGCCTGGCTTGCTTTTGACGGACCGCAACATGGAGACAAATATGGCTTGGATAAGCTATGGGTACGCACTCCACTGAGACGGCATGTGCAGTCGTTTTGGCATAATTCAAGACGTGTTTTTTCAGCCTGTCTGAGTGATGGTAAACGGTTTGTCCCTGTGGGTAATGAAGAAACTCCGGGGTTGACCAGTATGCCGTTAAACTGCTTTCGTCCGCGTATTACTGTTGACCAGACCGGAAATGTCCGGTTGCTTGCGCGTCAATTTAATCAGTCTAGCCGCATTCTAGCGATTTCTCTGAAGGAAAAAGGCTGGAGCAAACCGATAGTCATAAATGAAGATGACGGGTTGGTGGAAAATGACCCTATCTCCTGCGCTTTTGAAGGACAGAAACTGTGGCTTGTTTCTCAGGTTCAAGATCGCCAGCGCACTAAGAATTTTGACTATCTGCCAGGCACAAGCCAAATCTCGGTTGGCAGCATGGTTCTCAAAGACAAAGAAGCGTCCGCGACTCCAATATTACTCCCTTTCCATGCAAATTCTATCCAACGAAAAGGGAAGGCGGACGTATTGCCTGCCAGGGTAGACAATACCATAGACATGGAAAATCAGGAGTATCACCTTGTGTTCGGGAATATTCACAGGCATACGGAACTTTCCATCTGCGGCAGGCATGAGAATTATAATCACGAATTTCATTACCGTCACGCCATTGATGTACAGGGAGAATCTTTCGGCGCCTGCACTGACCATGGCTCTCATATGGATGAGCACGATTGGCGTCTGACAATGAAAATGGCCGCTTTTTATAACAGACCGGGCCGGTTTGCCGCTTTGCCGGGAGAGGAATGGACATCGTCACAGCCACGCTGCGGCTGGCGTGTTTTCGGTCACCTTAATATTTACCATATTGATGAAAAAAGAGAAGCATTTTCTGCTCATAATTCCAAGGAGCACACTCCATGGCAGATATGGCGCTTAATGGACCCGAAATACAGTCTGACCATACCTCATCATCCAGCGGGGCCACATCACCCTTACGATTTTTCAGCCTATGATCCCCTTTTCATGCCTGTAGTGGAGATATTTCAGGATATTCGCGGCAGTGCGGAATATCGCGATTGCCCGGGAACAACCGACTGGGGACAGATAGAATCATCAGGTCACTTTGTTCAGGACGCGCTGGCAAAAGGTCAGCGTTTGGGATTTATCGGCGGAGGCGATCATTTAGGCGTTGCCCTTGCGGGTCTGTATGTGCGTGAATTGAGCAGAGACGGCATCTTTGAGGCTCTGCGAGCGCGGCGGTGTTTCGCCACTACCGGAAGTCAGGTAAAACTGGAATTTCGGGTCAACAACCATTTTATGGGCGAGGAGTTTATCCCGGCCAAACCAGGCGAGGAACGAAAAATTACCTGGCGGGTGGAAGGACCGGCTGCGGTAAAGAAAGTCTCTCTTGTTCGGAACGCGGAGGATGTGTGCAACTCCAAATCCGCGGAGTTTACCTATATTGACTCTGTGTCTCTGGATGGTGAAACATATTACTACATTCGTGTTGAATTCGAAAATGGCGAACTGGCGTGGTCAAGTCCAGTGTGGGTTATTAAAAATAATTAACTATGGTTGAGGAGGTTCGGAAATGACAAAGAAAAGATTTATTATGATTGGTGACGATGGAGCAATACCGGAGATTATATGGAAATTCAAGGATAAGCTTCCCAACATCAACAGACTTATTGCAAACGGTTTATTCTACAGGGTGATACCATCAGCGAGAGTTGATACTCCCACGAATTGGACAACCATCGCAACGGGTGCGTGGGAGAGAGCCCATGGTATAAATGGGTTTGAAATTCATATTCCAGGTGAACCATTTGAAGATTTCCAAACAGTGTTTAACAATACAAAATTATGCAAAGCGGAATTCATATGGGAAGCATTGGACAGGCAGGGAAAAAAATCGATCCTGATAAATTACCCGACAGCCTGGCCGGCCAATATTAAAAATGGAATAGTGATTGGCGGCGATAATGCGTTCGCTTCGCCAAATTGGAATATGCTGGGCGCGGCCTTTTATACCAACCAGAAAATGAATAAAACAGGTGAGGTTTGTATTGAATTTTCCACTGCGAAAGATTGGAAAAACCTTCCGCATTCCCACCGGCAGCCACTTGAATCTGTCATCCCGTTTAGCAGCAATATAAAAATCACCTGGACTAAAGATGGATGGAAAAAAGAAGATGTTGCAACATCCGGGGGTAAAGAAATAATCTATCATGTAGTTATTCTTGACGCTGAAGGAAACGGCTATGATACCGCGCTGGTGTACAAAAGTAAAGACGTGTCCGACCAGGTAGCCGCATTAACCGCCGGGCAGTGGAGCGAGTGGATTACAGAGGAACTGCCGGATAAGCATGGCAATATTAGAAAGGGAACACTTAAGTTTAAATTACTGGAGTTATCAAAAGACGGAAAAATATTTAAACTCTTCAGAACCTCTGCTGACACGATTGACGGCTGGTCCCGTCCAGGACATTTTTCGAAAGAATTGATTGACAATGTCGGACCATATCACCAGGGATTGGAACTGAACGCAGTATATGGATTCGCTCAAGGCTGGTTTAATGAAGAGACTTATTTAGAGCTTGCTGAAATGCAGACCGATTGGATATGCGGAGCGGCAAAATATTTGAGCTCGCGAATTGATTGGGACATGTTGTTTGTGCAGGTTCATATCCAGGACGCCATAAATCACATGTTCTTAGGTTATCTGGACAAGGAAAGCAGTCTCTTTAATGAGAAAAAGGCAGATAAACTTTGGCAGATAATTTTAAAATCGCATCAGATAACCGATAAAATGGTTGGCAGAATACAAAAGGATTGCATAGACAAAAATACGTTTGTGTCATTCATTTCCGACCATGGGTGCATTCCCATTTACTACAGGACATTTGTAGAGATTGACTTAATAAAAAAGGGACTTATAAGCATAAAAGAGAAGGAAGGGAAAAAAGACGTTGATTTGGAAAAGAGCAAGGTTGTATTGCTTGCCAATGATTTATGGGTAAACTTAAAAGGACGGGAAAAACACGGCAGTGTACAACCCGGCAGGGAATACGAATCGGTTTGCAGAGAAGCTATAAATACGCTTATGTCAATTAGGCATCCCGTAACCGGGGAATGTCCAATATTGTTGGCTGTCAGGAAAGAGGACGCGTATCTTTTTGGATTAGGAAGTGAGCGTGTTGGAGATGTGGTATTTTTTATGAAATCCGGATACTGGAACGCGAGGTTGTATGAATTAGGAGGGACGTGGGAAAACGCGCTGAAAATGGCCGAACAGAAAGATTTCCATAGCTCTTTTGATCCAAGGCGAACAGGCACGCATGAATTTTTGCCTGGGACATCTTTAGGAGGATTTTCTAATTGCGGTACCTTTATCATCAGCGGTCCGGCGGTCCCTCATAAAAAATCTGTTTTAAAAACAGAACTGGTAAACATTGCCCCGACAATAACAAGTTTACTTAACATAGATCAACCGGCAAATGCCGAAGGGAAAAAACTGACGGAAATATAAACTAATCTAATTGAAAAAATAAGGATAACAACAAATGAATACAGAAACGAAAATCAAAACCGGCAACCCGGTATTTGACAACTTTTACCCCCGCATCAAAACCTTTTTAATGAATGACACCAAGACATACTTTATTGATGGTTCCATTGTTACAGGCTATCACCCACCTGACGGGGACCGTAACCTGTGGCTGCGAGACCACGCTCATCAGGTAAAGGCGTATAAATACTGGGAAACCGACATGAAAAGCCTAGTGAACTACTTTCTTAAAAAGCAATTGCCTGATGGCAGTTATTATGACCTTATCCAGAAAGAGGGCGGAAATTCCAATATAAAGCATATGAGGGTTGATAACGAAGCGGATGTGGAATACCACGCAGTGGACGCGGTCCATAAAATCTGGCAGGCAACCGGGGATGATGAATGGATGGTTTCCTGCCTGGAGCAGTTGGAAAAAGGTTTAAATTACAGTATGACCGATCCCAAGAGGTGGTCCGTGGAATACAAATTGGTAAAACGCCCCTTTACCATTGATACCTGGGATTTTGAATATTTGCCGAATCAAAAGCCAAAACCCGGATTTCGGGCAATTGACGAGAAAACCAGGTTTTGTGTCATGCATGGAGATAACAGCGGATTCTACATGGCTTGTAGATTATTAGCTAAAATGTTTGATTACACATGTAACGTTAACAAAAGGGACTATTGGAATGACAAAGCGGAAACGTTGAAAAACCAAATCAACAAGGTTTGCTGGAACGGCAGGTTCTATACCCACCAGGTCCATATTGACCCTGTAGATGTTCCCGGAGTAGATGAAAGCGAACAGCTAAGTTTGAGTAATCCTTATGATATAAACCGCGGTATTACATCTCATGAACAAGCAATAAGTATAATTAAAGAGTATCAAAAAAGGCGCGGAACAGTAGATTCCTTTGCAGAATGGTTCAGCATAGAACCATTCTTTCCATTCGAATTCGGTGGTGAAAAGTCCGGCCCATGGTGGTCAACGGATGGCGGCAACTATGTTAATGGCGGCATAATGCCATTAGTTGGCGGGGAATTGGCCAGGGCCTGCTTTGAGCATGGCTTTGAAGAGTACGGGTTGAACATTCTCACGCGATACGAAAAGATGATAAGGGAAACCGGCGAAACTCATCTCTGGTATCACTATGATGGCACACCGGGAAAGTCGTGGGAAAGGTCGTTGTCCACCGGCGGATGGGGAGCATCAGCAATGCTTTACGCCTTTATGGAAGGGCTGGTTGGAATAAAAGATGATGAAAAACTGTTTCGGAAAGTCAGTGTTTCTCCCCGCTGGGTAATAACCGGAGAAAAAAACGTTAAGGCGATGCTCAAATATGAAGTGTCCGGGGAATGGTTTTCCTACCATTTCACACATAATCCCGGCCGAAAAGAGATTGTGATTGACTGTAGTGGGAGCGGTGCTTCCGCCTCTTTTCACGTATTGCTGCCGAATGATACCAAAAGCAACGCCGTTTTTGTGGAAGGGGAAAAAATAGCCCTTAGTAATAAAAAAATAGAAGAAAGCAATTATGTTGATTTTCATCTGGATGATTTAAGTGGAAAAATATCAATAAAGTATAATTAGCGGAGAATTGCTATGATAACGGAAATTCCAAAACAAGAATTTGAGCAACGAATCACAAAGATACAGAAAGAAATGGCGAAGAAGGGGCTGGATGCTTTAATCACCTTTGGCAACGAAGCCGAACCGGCCAATATCCGTTATCTTTCCGACTATTGGCCGGCTTTTGAAACTGCCGGGGTCATAATCCCGAAAGAAGGAGAGCCAATACTTATTATCGGTCCGGAAAGTCTGACCTATGCTGAAGAAAGAAGTAAGATTAAAAAAATCAGAAAGATTTTAGAATATAGAGAATCCTCCGAGCCGGATTACCCAGGACTGAAACTAACTACTTTTCAAGAACTTTTTGATGAAGTCTCAAAGGGAAGAGGTGTTAGAAAATTAGGAATTGTCGGCTATTCCATTACTCCTGTTCCTGTTTATGACGGGATAAAAAAGGCGATGGGCAAAGGAGAGATTATTAAAGCCGATGATATTCTTCTCGAATCGCGGATGATAAAGAGCGGAAACGAGATACTGCTGATGAAACAAGCTTGCAAGGCCGCCAAAGCCGGGATAGAAGCGGTGTTGAGTGAAATGAGACCGGGAATGACCGAGCTGGAAGTGGTGGGTATTGCTCAAAAGGCGATGTACGCGCATGGCGCTGAATATGAAGGTCATCCTCTATATGTTTTATCCGGAAACCACAGCAATCAGGCCATAAGCCGGGCGACACACAGAAAACTGAAAGAGGGAGAGGTTATCCAGCTTAATATAGGAGCCAGGGTTGGAGGATATGCCTCCAGTATCGGCAGACCCGTCTGTTTCGGCGCTCCTTCAGATGAGATAAAAAACTTATTTGAGGTGGGTCTGGAGTCCAGCGAATTTGTCAGGAATTCATTAAAAGCGGGAGTCAGAGCAAAAGAGGTTGCGGAAAAATATATCTCTTTCCTCAAAGAAAAAGGTTATCAGGATTGGTTTTTGTATGGCCCCTGCCACGCTGTCGGTCTTATGGAGGGAGAACCCCCGTGGATAGAGTCCAATTCCGATTATTTCCTAAAGAAGAATATGACATTTCAGGTAGACTGTTTCCTGCACAATGACACTATGGGAACCCGCTGGGAAAGCGGAATCAGGATAACTGAGGATGGTATAGAGGAACTTAGCGACTTTAAACGCGAGATTGTTTTTTTATAACCAAATGAGGAGACTACAGGATGATTATTGATATTCACGGTCATATCGGCAACATCAATTTTAGTCCCTATTGGAATAAGAGTTTTGAGCAGGTTGAAGAAATATGCGAAAAGGCAGGGGTTGACTATTGTGTTGTTTCCGCGGCCCGTTCCATTATGTATGATGTCAGGGAAGGCAACAAGGAGGTGTTGGAGGCAGTAAAAAAAAGCAAAAGACTACTTGGGTATACGGTTGTCAATCCCTTATACCCTGATTCATTGGAAGATTTAAGATACATAAAAGATGAAAAGAAAATAGTTGGGGTAAAAATGCATCCTGATTACCATGGCTATGACCTAGGGTCAAAAATAGCCAGGGAGTTTATGGATAAAGTTGTAAAGAAAACATCTTTGATTCTTTTTCATACCTCCTGTATGTCGGGCACTGCTTTTTCCAGCGCGGACAAAATATGCAGAATCGCCAGAGATTACCCTGAAACAACATTTATTTCTGCTCATCTGGCCGGTATCTACCAGAACCCTCTTTATCCTTACTTTCCTAACATGGAAGGAGTGGAAAAAGTATTGGAATACAACCTGAATAATCTCTATATTGATACCGCTCATTATTTGATGTATGTCTATGAAGGAGCAATGGAAAAGGTTGTTGATTATTTAGGAGCGGATAAAATAGTTTTTGGAACCGACGTGCCTCTTCAGGGTGAATTGCAGATAAGGTTTGCTATTGAAGTAATTAAAAAATTAAAGATAAGGGGAGAAGATAAGAGAAAAATATTAAGTGGAACCGCAAAAAAGATACTTGGAATTTCATAAAGGAGAAACAGATGAAGGTATTGGTCGTTAATTGTGGAAGTTCTTCAATAAAATACAGTCTTTTTGATATGAGTAATGAACAGGAACTTGTTAGAGGACTTGTTGAGAAGATCGGAGAAGGGATATCGATTTTTACCCAAAAGTCAGAAAAAAATAATATTAAGCTTAGTCAAAAAATCAAAGACCATAAAGAAGCATTTGCTCTGTTTACCAAACATCTGCTTGATGCCAAGACAGATGTTCTGGCGAGCATCGATGAGATTAAGGCAGTTGGACACAGAGTTGTTCATGGTGGAGAAAGGTTCTATGAATCCGCTTTAATAGATGAAAAAGCCATTAAAATAATAGAAAGATATTCTTCCCTTGCTCCTCTTCATAATCCGCCTAATCTTGTAGGCATAAGAGAAGCAATGAATCATTTTCCAAATAGCCAACATATAGCTGTGTTTGATACTTCATTCCATAACACAATACCTCAGGTTGCCTATATGTACGCGCTTCCATACTACTGGTACGAAAAATACGGTATTAGAAGATATGGATTTCACGGCACCTCTCACAGATATGTGGCTATCAGGGCTTCAGAGTTGCTCAATAAACCTGTTGACAAAGTAAACCTGATAACCTGCCACCTGGGGAACGGATGCAGTATGGCAGCAATAAAGAATGGTCAATCAGTTGATACAAGCATGGGACTCACACCTCTTGAAGGTCTTATTATGGGAACGCGCTGTGGAGATATAGATGCAGCTATTCTCTTTTTCCTTGCAGAAAAAGAAAATGTAGGGCTTAAAGAGATGGATAAGCTGCTAAATAAGAAGAGCGGGCTTCTTGGTGTGTCAGGGCTCAGCAATGATGTGCGAACACTATTGGAAAGCGCGGATAAAGGCAATAAAAAAGCGCGCCTTGCGCTTGACATGTTTGCATACAGGATAAAAAAATATATTGGCGCATATACAGCTGTTCTTAACGGAGTAGATGCCATAGTGCTTACAGGAGGCATTGGCGATAAAGCGAAACCTGTTAGAAAAAACATATGTCAGGGTCTTGAATATCTTGGAATTGAACTTGATGAGTCCAAAAACAACAACTGCTTTGAACAGGAAGCAGTTATTAGTAAAGAGTCTTCTAGAATCAAACTTCTTGTTATACCTACTAATGAAGAACTTATGATTGCGAGAGACAGCATAAAAATAGCAAGTTAGGGGCAATGCCCATTAATAATAAACAAGGAGATTAGCAATATGAAACTTTGTATTTTTGAAGACAACACATTTGAGAATTTCTATCCGATTACATTAACAAGGCCAATTTTTGACTTAAGATGCGGTCACACTCTTTTGTATGAGAAAATACTGAGAGCTTTTCCTGATATGGAAACTTGTTTCTTCCTCAGGGATTGGATCGCGCCGACATTCAGAAAAAGAGTTGAAGGGAAGTCTGTAAATGACCTATCTGCGCTAAATGATGACATGCTAATAATTAATGGCCGTACTCTTTTTATGGATACAGATATTCAGGCTGAGGGAGACGAAGAGATAGGGGTTATGGATAATACACTTGTCTACGCAAGAGTGAAGAAACAGACTTTAGATAAATGTATGGCAGATTCATTTGAAGCTGTTTTGAAGAACATAAAACAAATTCTGCCCAAAAAAGAAGTGTCTGTTACTTTGCTTAACTATTTATGGGAAGTGATTCATAATAATGGCAAGGCTATTGGGGATGATTTTAACAAACTTCCTAAAAAGGGTATATTTGGCAGCATGGCAGAAGGAGCGATTATTTATGGAGATAGGAATAAAGTGCATATTGGTAAAGGCACAGAGATTCAGCCACATACTGTAATAGAAACTGCAGGAGGCCCTGTAATAATAGATGAAGATGTTACAGTAACCCCTTTTACAAGAATTGAAGGACCGTGTTCAATAGGAAAGGGCTCAATACTTTTTGGAACAAAGCTAAGAGAAGGCTCTTCAATAGGTCCTGTTTGCAGAGTTGGGGGAGAGGTTGAAGAGAGCATAATTCATGGCTACAGCAACAAATATCATGATGGGTTTCTTGGTCATGCGTATGTTGGAGAATGGGTTAATCTTGGCGCACAAACAACGAACAGCGACCTAAGAAACGACTACGGCTTGGTACGGGTTCATATAAAAGGCCAACTTTTTGATACGAATTATACTAAGGTTGGTTGTTTTATCGGAGACTACACCAGAACAAGCATAGGTACATTGCTAAACACAGGAACATCTATTGGCGTTTTATGTATGCTTGTTACAACCGGCTGGCTGCTCCCTAAATACATTCCTTCTTTTGCATGGTATTATAAAGGAAAGATTGCCAAAGGATACGGATTAGAGACAGTGCTCAAAACTTTAAAAATATCCATGGGTAGACGTAATAAGGAACTGACAAAAGAAGACATTGAGCTTTTAAGGTATCTTGAGAAAGCCACTCAGGATGAAAGAAATACAATAGTTGAAAAAGCAAGAACAGAAAACAATTAAGGCGAAAGACGATGGCGAGTACAGAAGAAAGAGTAAGGCAGGTTATCGCAAAACAGTTGAATATTGATATCAGTGATGTAAAGGATGAAGAGCGCTTTATTGAGGTTTTAAGCAATTTGAGCTATAGTGACATTAAAGCAGAAGTAACTGTTTTATGATTAATGTTATATATGTAAAGGGAAAAAGGCTATGAACGAAGTGAAACAAGAAAAGGTGGTTGTTCGGGGTCTCGAAGACGTAGCTGCTGCAGAGACACGTATTTCTTATGTTGACGGTGTCAATGGTCAACTCTTTTACCAGGGTTACAACATACACGACATTGCCGAAAAAGCAAGTTATGAGGAAGTCGTTTTTCTGCTCTGGAATGCACGTTTCCCTACTAAAGACGAGCTATCTACATTTCGTTCTAAACTTGTTGCCGGAATGCGTATACCGAGTCAAGTAGTAGAAATGATAAAACTTACACCGCCTAATAGTCATCCAATGTCTATTTTGCGTACGGCAGTCAGCATGCTGAGTATTTACGACCCGGATACTGAAGACATAGGTATTTCTGGGAATTTACGCAAGGCGATAAGACTGGTTGCACAGATCCCAACCATTATAGCGGATCTCCATCGCGTGAGGAAGAGACAGCCGCTTCTTTCGCCTGATCCAAACTTTGGCATAGCTGCCAACTTTCTCTACATGCTCAGGGGAACCCCGCCCGACGAACTTGAACAGAAAGTTATAGATCTTATCATGGTCCTCCATGCTGATCACGGATTTAATGCTAGTACGTTCACTGCAAGAGTGATTGCAAGTACTTTGAGCGACATGCACTCAGCACTCGTTGGAGGGATTGGAGCATTGAAAGGCCCGCTACATGGTGGTGCTAATCAGAAGGTGATGAAGATGTTGCGCGAGATAGATAATGTGGATATGGTCCAGGCATATATTGAGGGCATGCTTGAGAACAAGAAGCGTATTATGGGTTTCGGACATCGCGTTTACCGCGTCGAGGACCCACGAGCTAGGCATCTCCGTAAATACTCTGAGCTTCTCAGTGAACGCATTGGCAAGAGACACCTTTTCGAGATATCGCATCGCATAGAAAAGATAGTAAAGAATGCAAAGGATATCTACCCAAATGTCGACTTCTACTCGGCAACTGTACAAAATGCTCTTGGTATCCCCGAAGATTATTACTGTACAGTATTCGCTGCGGCACGTTCATCTGGTTGGATAGCACACATCATGGAGCAGTATGGTGATAACCGTCTCATCCGTCCAACCTCGAAATATATTGGCGAGATGGGGCGTCCATTTATTTCAATAGAAAACCGTACAATCTAAGGTTATTAAGCTCCAATGCCTCGTGATGGAGCGAACGGTGTACCGCCGTCGCTCATCTTTGCGTTAGATGAGAAAAAATAATGAAGTTATAGCTTTTGTTAATAGTAAAAAAGGAGAATGAGGTTATGTCAGAAAAACTAATTTACATTACGGATAATGATATGAAGAGGTTGAAAGGATTGATAATGGTAGCGAGAGAGTTTGGCAAGGAAAACGAAAAGTATTTAAGGGATTTAGAGAGTGAATTGGAGAGAGGGAAAGTAGTTAAATCTCAAGACATTCCTAATAATATTATTACGATGAATTCTAAAATTCGTCTGCGGAATATAGATACTCAAGAAGAAATGATTTACCAGGTAGTTTTTCCTGATAACGCTAACGTCAACCAAGGCAAAATTTCGATTTTAGCACCAATTGGCACTGCATTGCTTGGTTATAAAGCTGGAGACATTATTAAGTGGAAGGTGCCAG
>JAUWOH010000235.1 GCA_030612225.1 Desulfobacteraceae bacterium | reverse complement strand
TGTCGACTTATGGCAATTTGCCAGACTGATCAATGAAAATTATTCAAATGAAGAAAAAATTGAAATCATTGAAACTTTGTGGCGGATCGTCTATGTAGACGGAAAAATGGATCAATACGAACACTACCTAATGAACATGCTCAAAAAGTTGCTGCGCCTTTCTCACGATCAACTGATCGATGCGAAGTTAAAAGTGCTAAATTCTAGATAAATGTGATTTGTAATGAGGGACGTTCGCGCAGAATGTGCATTAATTTTTTTTGAGTTTTTATTGTTACGGTACAATTAATCTGGTTTATTTTTCCAAATCCGGTTACCCTTTCTTTACTCCACTTCCTCCTTGACTTTTAGCACAGTTAGAATTATTGCATAGCCGCCTTTTTATAGGGGCATTTGATAGATGTTTTTTAATGAAGGATGAAAGGCTGGGAAATTGAATATAATAAATGTTCTCATTCAAACAATCGGTGGATTAGGCCTGTTTATCTTAGGCATGAAGATGATGACAGAAGGCTTGCAGATGTCTGCCGGCAGAAGAATTAAAAAGATACTTAGTGCTGTTTCTGTAAACAGGGTGATCGGTTGTATCACGGGAGCCGGTGTAACCGCCATGGTTCAATCATCTTCGGCTACGACAGTCATGCTGATCGGTTTCGTTAGTGCCGGATTAATGACATTACAACAGGCAGTGGGAGTTATCTTGGGTGCCAATATCGGAACCACTGTTACAGCGCAATTAATTGCTTTTAAACTTACCGAAGTTGCCCTGCCTGCCATAGCAATCGGTGTATCACTTAAATTTTTTACCAAAAAAAAGAAATACAGATATATTGGTGAGGTCATTTTAGGATTCGGCCTGCTTTTTTTTGGCATGACTGTAATGAAACACGGACTGTCGCCCATTAAAGCCGATCCGGCCTTTTTTGAATTTTTTACCAAATTTGACCCTGGTAGCATTGGCGGCCTTCTTCTATGTGTAATGGTCGGCGCTTTTTTGACAATTATGGTTCAATCGTCTTCTGCCACCATTGGACTAACAATGACATTAGCTACTCAGGGATTATTGACGTTTCCGGGTGCTATGGCACTGGTTCTTGGTGAAAATATAGGCACCACGATTACGGCTGAATTGGCTACGATTGGAGCTACTAATATCAACGCACACAGAGCCGCAAGGGCGCACACGATGTTCAATGTTATCGGTGTCGGCTTAATGCTTTTAATCTTCCCGTACTTTGTCGGCATAATTGAGTTTATTACCGGGCAGTTAGGTGCAGGACCCGCCACTCAAGTAGTTAACGGTGAGGTGGTCAATGTCGCTCGATATATTGCCAATGGCCATACAATATTCAATGTTCTCAATGCATCTGTTTTCCTGATTTTTCTTCCCTTGCTGATCAAGGTTGCGATTAAGTTGTCTCCGAAACATGAAGAACCGGAGGATATGTACAGGCTGCCCGACTTTGGGGACAGATTCATGGATACGCCCATCGCCGCTTTAGCCAAGGCCCGGAGTGAAATTATCAGAATGTCCGAAATAGCTATTATAACGTTTAAAAATACGATTAATTGTATAGAAGATAGAAATTACAACAGGTTAAGCAAGTGGAAACGTATTGAAAACCATTTGGATGCCATGCAGAAAGAAATCACTGCATATTTGACAAGAATTTATCAAAGTGAGGTGAATGAATCTGAGGCTAAAGAAATCTCCAGTTTGATGAGGATGACGAATAATATTGAAAGAATCGGTGATTCAGTGGAAAATATCGCACAATTGATGGAAGACTATATTGAAAACGATTTGAAGTTTACACCTGCCGCCATGACGGACATTAATAAAATTTCAGGTCAGGTAACAAACTTTCTCAATCTTGTTACCAAAGGAATGCATAACCACAATGAAAATTTCATGAACGAAGCGGATGCATTGGAAAATTCAATCGACCATATGAGAGAAAATATGCGCCAGGGTCATATTTCAAGGCTTCGATCCGGTGACTGTGCACTTGATCCCGGTCTGTTATTTATTGACATGCTGACAAACTTTGAAAAAATAGGGGATTATTGTTTCAATATTGCCGAAGCAGTGGCCGGTCTTAAGTGAGATGACTGATAGTTGTCGTTCTTGTCGCTGCCGCTTTTTTGCCCGGTACTCTTTCTTGACGGCGTCGTAAAAAGTATCACCGATCGTGCCCGCAGGAAATGCCCTTGGGGTGCTAAGTAGAAAGTTCCATATACGCCCCGCAGGAAGTGCCCTTGGGGTGCAAGGCGCAGTGGTTTTTCAGGGACGAGGCAATACCTGTAGTATGCCGAGTGTCTGAAAAACCGCTGCAACGTAGTAGATGGGACTTTCTACGACGCCATCTTTCTTGATCCTTTCACAGTTTCTTCCAGGGCGATTCAGGATCTGGGCCTGACGGCAACGGAGATTGGCAAGTGCCTCGGTTTAAGCAAATCCGCTGTCAGTCGGGCGGCCAATAGAGGCCAAAAACTAATCGTCGATCAATTCTTGTCCCTTAAAGACTATAAACGCGTCATTTCAACCCAGTCCCCTTTTCATGAAGAAAAAGGAGCCGTTTAATCCAAACTATCTGAATAAAAAATAACAGTTGTTCTCATCGGCGGGAGAGCCCTATTAGGGACGTTGAGACCATTTTTGGATCTCGGGAGGGACAAGGAAGCCTGTCCCGCTGCGGGAGGACTCTCTCTAAACCTTTAATCTGGATAAGGAATGATTGTCAGTCTACGCCGTGAAGTATGCCGGATAAACGTAGAGTTTACTCTGAGCTATCCGAAGGGTTCGCTCTGAACTTGCCGAATAAATAAGATAAAAAGTGAGTTTACTCTGAGCTTGTCGAAGGGAAACACCGAATGACTACCAGAAGAGAATACAGGTGAAGTGCGTCTTACAATTGGATCAAACTTGAATTTATTATGTTATTAAGAGTTATTTATTTCTGCTTTTTGCTTGACATAAATACTATAGAAAGTCCCTGAAGCCGCTCATAGAAAGTTATTTACTAATTTTTGGAATGTCTCGCAACCCGACTTCCTTTCTCTGCACGTTATGCATGAATGTCCCGCAACCCTATTATATCAAATGAATGGAAGGCCTTTTGAAGTAGTAAAATCTAACGCAAGGTGTGAAAGATATCCATAAAGAAAAGCATTTATTGCTGACTTCAACCTTGGATTCAATTGTTCAAAATCGCTTGTTGCATTTATTCCACATACATTTATAGCTGCCATAAAAAGACTATGAAAAGTGCTTCTGTGGTTAGGATTGTATGCCGGTTCTATTTTATCGGGAAATGTTGCGCCAGCAAAACCGGCAGCTATGTTTATAATCAACTGTATAAAATCAAATTCGGTATTTGGATCATTTATCTTTCTTTTTTGATAATCGTAGAATGTAACGCCGAGGCCTGAAAGCGTTCCAGCAACTGCATGTGTTTTGTAATTTGGCATTTGTATATCACTCCAATTAAATTTCAGTCATCTCATGGGCACAGGAGTAAGGAATTAAGGCTCCGATCTCCGCATCTTTCCAGATTCTTTCACGATGCGCTGCATCATAAACCTCTTCCTCGGTTAAAAATTTATTTGCCACTTGATGAATAGTCTTTAATTCTTCATCTGAAAGTGGTTCGGCTGCATTTATATCTGATTCTTTAATAGGCTTTACCAAGTCTTTATAATTATTCAGTTGGGGGCCATACGTTATCGCGGCATAACTAGCACCTGTTAAGCCTTTACCAAATTGGCGGAAAGCAAGCATGTCAGCATACCATAAATACTTGGCTAAAAATAAAAGTTTATCACCTGATTTGAGCAGACGCTTGCTTAGAATTTTCTCAAATGTTTTGGCAACGAGCTTGATTCTAGCCAGGCTTATTTCTCTATTGCCGGTGTAGTTATCAGCATGGATGGTGCATTGCAGCTGCATCCGTAAGGCATGATCCATGGACTTGCTTTGGATCATACCTGTTTCCCATCTTTTAATACTGGCAATTCCAACATTCATGATATCAGCCAATTGCTGCTGGGTGAGTTCTTTGGCTTTGCGTAAATTTTTGATTTCCTGG
The DNA here is from genome assembly GCA_030612225.1 of Desulfobacteraceae bacterium. Classification (GTDB taxonomy): domain Bacteria; phylum Desulfobacterota; class Desulfobacteria; order Desulfobacterales; family JAUWMJ01; genus JAUWMJ01. The sequence continues at coordinate 1,323 of JAUWOH010000235.1, read as the reverse complement.
CCTGTCAAAAGCTCAACTTTTTTCCGATAGGCGTCTGCAATGGCACGTTGCACTTCACCAGCGGACTCTATCGTTCCAGCCTCCAAGCCACACTCCGGGCAAACGAACACATCCGCCATAAATTCAATATCAACACCTTTGAAGGTCTTCTTTTGCTTTATATTTTTTTGCTCCATCGGGCCATGTCCTTTGGGGCAATTTATGGCTTTCATTTTTCCTCCTTTATGGGCCGGTCTTCATGTAAGGATACAAGCCAAAACGAACATTCGGCCAATGCAAACTTAAAATAAATATTGCGTTTGAATCGACTGCTTTCAACAACAAAAGGAAACAGTTCCAATCCTTCCGATGTCCCGCTCATATGATTTTTGAGGAGGACGCGACCCCGCATATTGCTTCATAGAGGTATCATTCAATATTTCTTCCAATACCTCCAGTAATTCGTTTTTTATGTTGTAACCAAGCTCAATGGCATCTTCCGCAATCACGTCTTGGTCAATTAGAAAAACGTTGCCTTTTTTTACCGCTTCTTTGGCATCACGTAATTTGCGAAACAGTTCTTTTTTGAAGGTCTTTCCATAGTATATAGTATCAATTGATACTTTATCAAGCTTTTTAATTTAGTAGGATACGAGCACTAATTTGTCATATTATTAATACATTATATTAAATAATATCAATATTAAAAAAAATTATTATTAAAATATTTCAAAAATATAACAAATTTTATACAAACCGATACGAATGCAAAGAAAACCAAAGAATATTATTTTTGGGTCAAAGGACAAGGAAGCCTGTCCCGCTTTCCAAGCGGGAGGCCTCTCTCAGAACATTTAATCTGGATAAGGAATAAGGAATTATTGGAGATCTCCGCTTTGGGGTATGCCGGATAAACGTAGAGTTTATCCTGAGCTTGCCGAAGGGATCAGATAGAGAGTGAGTTTACCCTGAGCTTGCCGCAGGGCAAAAAAAGGAGAGAAACACCGAATTACTATTAGCAAAGGCTACAGAATAAGTGTGTCTTGAAAGCATGTTTCCATTCAATCTTGTTGAAATGTTTGTTTATTTAAAAACACATACTTTGTGCCTGACAAGGGAAATGTAGGATATTCCCAATCGGAACTATGCCAGTTTAAAAAGAAGCCATTTGGTGTAATTATGATTCATTAAATGGAATAAAAATAAACTAACCCTTGACATGAGTTTAATATCAAGCTAATAGATGAAATATGTTTTCAGAAAAAAGCAATAAATTAAACCGACTTATATCAGAATGGCCACGGGGTACAGTAGCAGTATCTTCTTACCTCAACGAACAGGGAT
>JAUWOH010000108.1 GCA_030612225.1 Desulfobacteraceae bacterium | reverse complement strand
TGTCGACTTATGGCAATTTGCCAGACTGATCAATGAAAATTATTCAAATGAAGAAAAAATTGAAATCATTGAAACTTTGTGGCGGATCGTCTATGTAGACGGAAAAATGGATCAATACGAACACTACCTAATGAACATGCTTAAAAAGTTGCTGCGCCTTTCTCACGATCAACTGATCGATGCGAAGTTAAAAGTGCTAAATTCTAGATAAATGTGATTTGGTAGACGTCTTATAATCTCCCCGTAATAGGGGACGTTAGGGGACATTCGTGCAGAATGTGCATTGCCAATGCAATCTCTGTATGAACATCCCGCAACCCCAAAGATGTTGAAGCATCCGGCAAAATTGAGTTGTGGATTGGAGCTGTTTTCGCGATGCCTTCTTACATGTCCCTGGCTTCTTTCATCGTAGTAAGGACTTCAATGTACTCCTGTTGTCCCTGAATAAGCCTGCTCAAGTCGATCAGTATCCCCGCGATCTGGCCCAGCGCCTGAACAAAATTGACGTCTTCCAGCGTAAATTCCCAGCGTTCAGAGGTGTAAACCCGCATTGCACCGATTACCTGGCCCCTGACATAAATCGGTACCGATAGAATGGACGTGATCCCCTCGCTTTTCGCGGCTTCTGCATACTGGATTCTTGGGTCGTCAGAAACATCATAGATGGCAACCGGTCCTTCGGTCAGGGATTTGGCAATGGAATGTAGCGAGCTGACCGGCCCCTTGTTCAGATATTCCTCACTGAGTCCGCAGGATGCCGCAATCTCAAGTTGATTGCTCTTGTGATTGATCAGAAAGAGAGCACAGCCTTTGATGTCCAACGTATCTCGGACGGATTCGACCGTTATCTGGATGACCTTTTCAGGGTCCCTTGACAGGGACATGGCTTTGGTAACTTTGAGCAGTGTTTCGTAGTTAATGATCTGCCGTTTCATTTTTGCCTCCTTTCATGTAATCCGGGTTATAAGAATTCCCTTTTTGAGATCGAAGTAAGGGAAAATTTAAATTTATGTACTATAACCGGCTGAATTTCTATATGTAGTGGAGTATAAAAACCAACGACAATTTGCATTAGTATACAGGCGAGTGGAATTAATATACCTTAAAACCGCTTTATTGTCAAGACGGGATTTAGGGCGGGATTTAGGGCGGCAGGAAGCCTGTCTGCCCGAGTGGGGTTTTAAAACTTTAAAACAAAAGGGGCAACACCAAATTTTCTATCAGTTTAAAATGAAGCCATTGTGTGTATAGTGGTTGTCAAAAAAATGTTCCGTCATCTAAACGGTTTTTTCTACAACCACATATACCGCAATTCCTTATTTCGGAACATATTTATGAAAAGCGGTATAATTATGGTTCATAAAATGCAATAATATTAAACTGATTCTTGACATGAGTTTAATATCAAGCTCGGTGTTGAAGATTTACCTGCTGTAAAATGGAAGTTAATGAATATTAAAAGAATGGAAAAAAAGCAGCATAAAAAGGCACTTGAAAAATTGAGGAATTACCTTGAAAAATAGTCCTGGTTCCTTCCTGTCCTGCTAGTTTCCTTAACAGGAATAAATCGACATATCAACATATCAAGGAATGTCCCGCAACCCTATAGAATATCCTAGAAGTCCCCGGTCTTAATCACTGATCAAGGTTTGAACCCATCCCAAGGACAATATCCCTGGACTTGGCACCACAATTGAACATCATATCGAGAATCGAAAGATTGGCGATATAATCTCCCCACATCTGGGGATAAATATATTCGGGCTTTTTAAAGGAGACCAATTCAAGACCCACCGACTGAAATTGAGGCGGGTCGTAATAGGCTAAAGCAGAAGACTGAACCAGAAATTGGGTGGCACCCAAGGACTTGCACATATCGATAATCAACGGCGCCCCCTTTCCTGATATACCCAGCTCCGACATCAATACAATCCGGGTTTCGATCCTGAGAAAGCCCAAAATATAGTTGATGATCTCCATATTCAAGTCCAGGAGAAAATCATACTGCAGGGAGAAAATCTGTTCTATTAAATTAAGATGATTTTGTAGAAAAGGGGCATGGGCATAGGCGCTTTGAAAACTACGCAAATTCTTTTTCTTCCAGTTGCCGGTTTGGCATATTCTAACTTTGCTGATTTGTTGCAGCCCCAGCCCTTTTTTCCACACTGGGATGGTCATCCATAAGGTACCCTGATCGTTTTTAATTCGGTTGCGGGTGATCCAGGTAGTTTTGCGGGGAAACTGCACATCATCCAGAATAACAAAATAATCCGAGAGATGCGCTTTGTAAAAAAAGCCGGGATAGGGGGCAAAGTATGGCTGGTTCGCTGATATGATCATTTCTAGCCTGCCTGTGGACAAGGATTTTACGGTTTGATTCAAGCCCTTGAGGTTTACCCAATATTGTTTTAAAATCCAGCAGGTATCTTAACGTTTGTTTATTTACCGGTGCAATAATCGAAACATCAATTCGTCCTAAAAAATAGAGGGGAATCGGGTCGAGGCCGGGTGCAGATCGTGAACGACATCTCATTTTTTATCTGAAAGCTCATCAAGTACAAGAGGTGGGGCCTGAAAAAAATATATTTCGGGTAATTGTAATCATATAATTTATTAAATGGCGGCAGGTGGAAAAGATGCACGCACACCCGTGATATTTTTTGGATGCCGCCAAACACTCCCTTTTTATAAAATGACCGTTGGAGGCTTTTGGGCCATCCGGTGGCGTCTCATTATGTGTTGAAGGTTGGCGGCACTTCATTTAATATAATCACAAATTCTGGAAAAGCCATGGGTAAATATCTGTCACCACCCAACTTGAAGTCGCAATTTACAACCTCAAGTTTTTTATTTCATGATGGTAAATAAAACTTGCGAAAGAAACTGATCACTCAAGATATCTCCCCATACACTCAGGATATTAGCGAACCAGAAAACCTGCGAGATGTCTGACGTGCCATACGCCTTTTATATCAAAAGACCCAGGATAATATCAAGCTATAATCACTAAGGAAGCCCTGACCTTATAAACTAACGGACATCTCTAACCCCACTAACGATATCAATATATCAAGGAATGTCCCGCAACCCTCAAGGAATGTCCCGCAACCCATACGATTCTGTCAATTCAAGTATCGGTCAGGGCAACTAAACCATCCTGATCAAACGGAAACCCAGTCGGTTGCTGCGACGGTTCGGTGAGCTGAGGCTGCGAGATGCACACCGGCAATACCAGTCCTCGCTTCCCCAGTCGCCTCCCCGCAGCACCTTGGCTAAACCTGATGAAGGGCCTAAAGGAGCGTTTGAAGGACTTTGAGAATAATATTTTCTATCAAACCAGTCCTGACACCATTCATGGACGTTTCCATGCATGTCATGCAGTCTCCATGCATTCGGCTTTAATTGACCGACTGGATGGGTTTCATCTGCTGAATTTTTTCTGTACCAGGCGTATTGGCTTAATATATTAGCATTACTAGCAAAACCATAGGAACTTTCTGAACCTGCTCTTGACGCATATTCCCATTCAGCCTCAGTTGGAAGACGATATTTATTTGTTTCTTCTTTAGTGTTCAGTTTTTGGATAAACGCTTGCACATCATTCCATGAAACCCTTTCCACCGGTCTTATGTCGTCCTTAAATTCACTTGGATTGTTATTCATCATCTCAGACCACTGCGCTTGAGTGACCTCATATTTACCCATAAAAAATGCTTTACTGATTTTAACCAAGCGTCGTGGGGTTTCATGATCCTCAGCTTGTTCAAGTTTTTTGTCTCCGCCCATTCTGAACGAACCCGACGGAATCAAAACAAGCTCCATACCTATAATGTTGATTGTTGTATCCGGCATTTTCCCTGAATCATTCATGAAAATTGTTTTTCCTGAAATGCGTCTTTAGGATTTAAACTGCGGCCTGTAGACATTATTTTTACTCTATATGGCCTGTTTAATCAACACTATTCCAAAACAAGGTTTTAAAGCCAACGACCCTTATATCAATATATCAAGGATGTCCCGCAACCCGACTTTCCCATTGCAATTAAATGACCTATATTTTCTCAACCAGTTCTACACGCCGGTTTTTTGCTTTTCCTTCTTTGCTCTTATTTGAGGCTACAGGGCAAAGCGGTCCGACACCTTTGGGTGTTAATCGATTTTTATTGATTTTATATTTTGTCACCAGTTCTTTTACCACGGCACTTGCACGGGACTCAGCCAATCGCATATTGGAGCTTAAGGTTCCAACCATGTCAGTATGTCCGATAACATAGATATTGAGTTTGGGATCTAATTCCAACAGACGCTTAATTTCTTTGAAAGCTGGTGTGGAAGATGGCTTGATTGTAGATTTTCCAGTATCAAAATGAATTCCATAAACAGCGACATGCCCTGTCTGGTTTATATCTTTTAACATGGCTTCAGCATCGGCTGTTACTTCCTGTTTCATAGATTGTTTTTCAACAATAACCAAATAATAAGCTCGCTGACCGTAGGGGTTTGAGATTTGGAGCCAGACTTCGCGATTATCTGTAATGACTTTCATTGTGGCACTGCTATTGGTTTCATGAATAACTTCTCCGCCGATTTTTTTAATCGCGTTTGTATAATTACGCACTTTTTGAATGCTCGACATAAGCGTCGCGCCTTTTTGCTGGCGGTATGTGATCTCATATTTACGGCCTTCTATCTTTTTTTTTCCCTTTTTTAATTGAAAATCGTGCGGGCCAAATTCGATATCCTGGTATGTGGAAATATAGAAATTAGGAATCCTGGAAATTAGAGGATGATCTTTGCTACCGGTCGCGGCTTTTTTTTTGTTTTTTATTACAACTTCTTTTTCTGGCGTCATTGTTGTTAAGGCTTTAGCAACAACATCCTGACGCATCGGTCCTTTTTCAACAATGGTCAAATAATAAGCACGTGGACCATAAGGATTTGAGATGTGCAGCCAGATTTCACTTTTATCCACGTTTACTTTCATTGTGGCGCTACTTTTCGATTCATAAAGAACTTCGCCCCCGATTTTTTTAATCGCGTTTGTATAATTTTGCACTTTTTGAATGCTCGACATAGGCGTCGCGCCTTTTTGCTGTTTATATGTGATTTGATATGTGCGGCCTTCTACTATCTTCTTTCCCTTTTTTAATTTGAACTCGTATTGATCAAATTCGATATCCTTGTAACCGGAGATGTAGAAATTAGGAATCCTGGAAACAAGTGGATGGTCTTTACTCCTCTTCGCATCAAGTTTTGCTGCCCAGGTGATTCCAAAAGAAAGACAGATTAACAACGAAGTTATTATAATTATTACTTGTTTACGCATAATTACCTCCTTATTGTTTAAAATAGACTGAATAGACATTCCTTTACAAAGCTGCCTTATTTTATTATTTTTCTTAAAACCCTGCTACATGGTCCTGACAGGCGTGTCGGCGGAACGCAGAGCAGGGGAATCCTCGGTTCTCCTTTAAGACTTCCTTTCAGTTTCCCCGTTCTTGCGAGTTTTAACTCATTTTATTGAAGTTTAAAACAATTTACAAGGTTAGTCAAATCCAGGGACTCTTACAAAACCTTTAATCTGGATAAGGGATGATTGGCAGCCTACGTCTTGCGGTATGTCGGATAAACGTTGAGTTTATCCTGAGCTTGCCGAAGGGATCAGATAGAGAGTGAGTTTACCCTGAGCTTGCCGTAGGGCAAAAAAGGAGAGAAACAGCGAAATATTACATATAAACACTACAGGTGAGGTGCATCTAAAATATGGATTAAACTTAAATTTGTTATGATATTAAAAAATTATGAATTGTTGTTATTTGATTGATATAAATACTATAGAATGTCCCTGTTGGATTCTCTAACAGGAATAAATCGACATATCAATATATCAAGGAATGTCCCGCAACCTGGAAGACTTATTAGATACACGCAAAACCATGGTCTATTCACGCAGGGAATCTTTGACAAATGAAGAAAGGAAATTTCTGATATCGGTCAAGAATGGTAAACCTAAATGGGATCTTTTATGATTAACAGGTGTTGAAGATTTACCTGCTGTAAAGTGGAAGTTAATGAATATTAAAAGAATGGATAAAAAGAAGCATAAAAAGGCACTTGAAAAATTGAGGAATTACCTTGAAAAATAGTCCCGGTTCTTTCCTGTCCTGTTCGGTTCCTTAACAGGAATAAATCGACATATCAACATATCAAGGAATGTCCCGCAACCCGGAAGTCCGCCGATCAAGTCAAGTCAACATGTTGTATTTACAAAGCTCTTGACACACAAGTGTCCTGCACATATACTCGGCTTTTAAATAAGCAAGGTCTTACCCCTGTTCAGGCATCTTTCTTTAAAATTTAAATAACGATGCCTTCGTAAAAAGCCCTTTGTAGTCACAAACGAGTCGCCAAAGTTTAAAATTTATCCAAAGGTTCTGAGTGCCTTTTTTCAAAACTGGTAAAGGAGATTTGCCATGAAAATTACCGGACTGCTCATTATTTGCTGTGTTCTCATTTCTTTAACCGGCGGTTGTGTTGTAACAAAAAAAAGCTATACCAGTATACTTAGTGATTACACGGCTCTGGATCTTGAAAAACAGAAACTTGAAGAAGAATTGTCCGATACAAAATCGAAAAATGATAAAACGATTTCAGAACAGAAAAACCGGATTTCAAGCCTTGAACAGGAAATCAAGGATTTTAAGGAAAAATATACAAATGATATGGCCGTGGCCGCTTCGAGACAGGATGAGCTATCCAATAGCATTACAACACTAAAAAATGAATCCTCAGAAGAAACCCAGAGCCTGCTGCAGCAGATTACAGACCTCCAGGAAAAATATGACACCGATATTACGGCTAAAAATGATACCATTACCACTCTTAAGTCAAAACACAGGGATGAACTTGAGACAATGAACAACAAACTGGACCATGAAATACAGTCGAATAAAATGGTCTCAGGGAAACTGCTTGATCAGATCGAAAAGCTTGAAAATATGAATGCAGAAAAGGAAAAAGCACTAAATGAGCTCTCCCGACAGGCCGATCAGATCGAAAAACAGTTGAGAGTAGAGATCGAAAATGGCGAAATCACACTAAAACGATATAAAACAAAGACTATTATCAACATCGATAACAGTATCCTGTTCGATTCAGGCAAGGCAATGCTGAAAAAAAAGGTCAGGAAATCCCTGGCAAAAATAGCTCGGGCAATAAACAAATATCCTGAAAATAATATCCAGATCGAAGGACATACGGATAATGTACCGATCCATACCGAACAGTTCCCCTCAAACTGGGAACTATCTTCAGCCAGGGCATTAGCTGTTTTACGGTTTTTTGCAGATAAAACAGATATGGATCCCAGAAAACTTTCTGCAGTGGGTTACGGTGAATATCACCCCCTGGCTCCAAATGATACAAAAAAAAATAAACGGATGAACCGGCGGGTCGATATCGTGATTTTACCTGGAGGATAAGAAACTAATGGGGTCAGGGCTTGTATTGTGAATATTACCTGATAATTAAGCCACTATCAAAGCTTTGACGCCAATTCTTTTAAGACCTCGAGGGTGACAATCAAGGGCCTCTCTCTGAACCATTAATCTGGATAAGGAATGATTGGCACTCATGTAAACATATGGGATGCCGGATCTGGGGTGTTCGCTGAAAAGAGAGAAAATCGTCGAAAAAATTCTTTCATTTACAACAGGTGGAGTGCGCTTAAAAGATGCAGAACATTTTAACCAGTTGATATTACAGTTATTATAAATTTCTTGGCATAAGGAGTATAGAATGTCCCGCATTTTAAGCAAGCCCTGACACCACTGATTTTTTTCACTTTCCGTTCTTAAAGCATCAAATTCTCTTGATTATGGCTATAAAGATGGCTATAATAAATAAAAACACAACGTGTCAAGGAGGTGGTAATAATGCAAAAGGAATTTTCTATAGCTGAAGCAAAAAACAGATTGCCCTCCATTATTCATTATGTCGAAAAGGGACCATATATTAAATTGACCAGGCGGGGAAAACCAGTTGCAGTATTGCTGTCGATTCAAGCATATGAACGGCTTAGTCGCAAATATACAGGATTTTGGAATGCTGTTTCAAAATTTCGGAGAAAGATTGATGATGAAGGAATTGAAATCTCTGACAGGGATTTCAGAGGGCTTCGAGATCTTTCTGCCGGAAGAGAAGTTGAGTTGAAGTGATGAAATATCTCCTTGATACAAACGTGCTTTCAGAGGCCGTAAAAACGACCCCGGATAAATCGGTCATGAAGATGCTTGAAAGGCACCAGCACGAAATAGTCACTGCTGCGCCGGTTTGGCATGAGCTTCAATTTGGTTATCAGCGGCTTCCACGATCCCGTAAACGCGAAGTTATCGCTTTATTCCTTGACGACATTGTCAGACGCACGATGCTTATTCTTCCTTATGACGACAGGGCGGCAGAGTGGCATGCAAGAGAGCGTGCCAGGTTATCGTCGAAAGGAGCAACGCCGTCATTTGTTGATGGTCAGATTGCAGCCATAGCCAGCGTGAATGACCTGATTCTCGTGACACGGAACATTGACGATTTTAAATCGTTCTTAGGGCTGAAAATTAAAAACTGGCATAATGCCTGAACTATATTTTTATCGTTTCTCTCTTAAGTATTGAACTCTCTTCTCCAATGTGCCTGACGAAGGGAGAATAGGAAGCCCCCAACTCCCAACTTATCAATATATCAAAGTTCATCCCACAACCTGTTTAATTCTATCTTGTTGAAATGTCATATTATTTAAAAACACGTACTTTGTGCCTGACAAAAGGAATATAGGACGCTCCAAACTCCTTAAAATACCAATAGCCCCGATTCTTTCCTGTCCTGTTCCTTAACAGGAATAAATCGACATATCAATATATCAAGGTCCCGCAACCTGTCGATGCCCTGATTGCGGAGGCTGAAAAGGAACTGGAAGAGAGTGTCGACTTATGGCAATTTGCCAGACTGATCAATGAAAATTATTCAAATGAAGAAAAAATTGAAATCATTGAAACTTTGTGGCGGATCGTCTATGTAGA
>JAUWOH010000404.1 GCA_030612225.1 Desulfobacteraceae bacterium | reverse complement strand
TGCTATTGTGGGCTTTGTGGCTTGCTCACTCCCTGTTGAAATGGCTCCGCTGGGGCTGGCAATGTTTCAGTAAAGGTGGCTTATGGAAAAAGGTAATTATTCGTAGAAGAAAAGATCAGGACGAATCGCCCGAAATTCCGGATTCTGAAGATCCTGTGGAACCGTCTTCTTAAGAATCCACGCCAAAGGAGGTGACATTGATTTGCCTCTTGAAGGGGCTGTCAGATACACCAGGATTTAAGTGACTAAAGTGTCTAAAGTGAGCTAAAGTGACTAAAGTTAAGGAATTCTGTCTATTATATTTTTAAAAAGGATGGAGCAGCACGCGGTGCAAGCGCCTGCGCTGCGCGAGCGACGCCACAACTTTAGGCATTTTAGGCACTTTAGCTCACTTTAGTCACTTTTATTTGCTCAGAAAAAGCCAATTATCGCTGACCACTCCCAAAGGACGTAGTTTTAAAAATCGAATAAAGTTACGGTACTAGCTGGTTATTTCAAATATCTCTTCAGATTGCTCTGAAAAGGTCTTTAGCATCTCTTTCTGGCGTGGAGATAAATAATCAAATTTCACACCGATTCCCTGAGAACCACTCCAGACTATTTGTCCTTTAAAATTGAAAGGTTTCTGATGGTTTGGCAATGAAAAACTCATTGATAATTTCTGCCCGGCAGGAAAAATTACATTGGTTTCAATAAATGCGCCGAATGCGCTTATGTCGAGAATGTAACCGCTGAAAGCTTCCTTCCCGATAATATAATCTGCAGAAATTAAACAGGTTCTCCTGTTGTCTCCCCTCTTTTCAACCTTTAGATCTTCACCTACTTTTAGATTGAGTTTTTTCTCTAGATATCGTAAAAGCTTTATCTGCATTCCATCAGGCATGTAGTCGATAAGTGCTATTAATTTTAATTTGACAGTAGGTTCTTTCTGTTTTTTATTTGAAGAAATCATTAGCTACCCAATCCTTTCAAATTTTGCCGGATATTCCCTTGCTAAATTAATATACAGCTGTTTTCCATATAGCCAGAATTCCTTGTGCCTGTCTAAAGTGTCCCCAATAATTTTATACGGAACTCCTGCAACGATTTTTCCATCAGGAATCTGATTACCTTGCGGAATAACACAACCTTCCGCAACAATGCTCCAGATTCCAATGATAACATCGAATCCGATGACCGAACCTATTCCGATAACAGCGCACGATTTAATTAATTTTCCGTGCACCAAAGCCCCATGTCCTACAGTGACTTTATCTTCCAGTTCCAGCAATCCATCGGGCCTGATATGCAGCATGGCATTTTCTTCGATGGCTGAACCATCTCCGATCTTTATGCTTCCATAATCACCTCTTAATATTGAACCGTGCCCGATGTAACAATTATTACCGATTATGACATCTCCGATAACAACAGCCGTATCACTAATAAAAGAATCTTTTCCTATCTTCGGTACTCTTTCACCATATCTGTATAAAGCCATATGTTCAGTTGTTTATCCTTAATTTTTCAAAGAAAAAATATTAACCTGTTTGGTTTTTTGACTTGTTTTGCGACCTGATCAAGGCCGGTGCTTTTTCATCGTACTCCTGCTTTATCTGCAAAATTATAATTGATGCGATTACCAGCACTCCACCTGTAACCTGCAAAGGTTCCAGAATTTCATTTAAAAATATAAAGGATATTACACCTGCGGTTATAGGCTCGAGTGTTGCTGTAATACTTGCACGTGTAGATCTTATAAGATTTACACCTTCAAGGTAAAGGCCAAAAGGTACGAGGGTCCCCAAAATTCCTATATACATAATCCATCCCCATTGTACAACATTGTATGGATGAAAAAAGGCCTCAAGCGGCCGGTGTAAAATATTCCACAAAAGTGCTGCAAATAACATGGCATAAAAAATGACAGTCCAGGGATTATAACGCCGCATTCCGTACTCGCCGTGAATTGAGTACCAGGCAAAAGTGATCGCCGACAAAATCCCGCTCACGATCCCGGCAAGATTCATTGCAAGAACATCAAGGCTATAAGCTCCTACAACCAGATAGCAACCGAATGTTGCACCTAATAGAGCTATGATGGTCTGCAGGCTCAGTTTGTCACGGGCAAAAACCACTGCGTGCATAGCAATAAATGATGGTGCCATATATTGAAGCAAAATTGCTGCTGCAACATTGATTTTGCTGATTGCAAAAAGATATGTAAACTGGCATGCGCCCATCCCGAGAGTGCCAAACACTGCAAAGTATAATATATCTTTACGGTCGATTTTCAGCAAGGAGGGATTGCGCAGTAAAAGCCATAAAAAAAGACTCACAGCGGCAATTGTTATACGAAGCTGCACCAGTTGAAAAGGAGTAACCCCGCTGTTAAATAAAAACTTTGCCGAAGACCCTGATACTGCCCATAAGACAGCAGCAAAGATTACATAAAAATATCCCATGCTGGGTGGTTTGATAGATTTATTCAATTTAAGACCGGTTTGTTAATTTTTATGACTTCATAAAAAGTCAAAAAAATACTTTTTAAGAAACATTTTAACTATCTGATAAAACAGATATTTACATTAACCTAAAACCTAAAACTTAACACCTAAACCTGATGAATTCGACTTTTTACGAATTTATCATTTTTGATGGTTTCATAATTACAGATTTTTTAAAAGAGATATAATTTTCAAGTTTTAATTTCAACAGGAAAAAAAGACTTATTACTCGAATTGACATTTTATGCTGTTTTCTGTATTAAACTATTTACAATAGAAAACTAATTTTCTAACAGGAGGTAAACATGGCAGGTATTAATAAAGTAATTTTAATCGGCAGGCTCGGACAGGACCCTGAAGTTCGCTATACTCCGGACGGCACGGCTGTGGCAAATTTTTCGATAGCAACATCTGAAGAATGGAAGGATAAAAATTCCGGAGAAAAAAGAGAACGTACAGAATGGCATCGTATCGTTGCCTGGCGCAGGCTGGGAGAAATATGCGGTGAATACCTTTCAAAGGGAAGGCAGGTTTATATTGAAGGGCGTATCCAGACCCGAAGCTGGGAAGACAAGGATGGAAATAAACGCTACACCACAGAGATTAATGCATCAGATGTACAATTCTTAGGAGGAAGAGATTCCGTTACTGCAGCCGGCCCGTCCACAGGTGCACCGGATACAGGAGGTCAAGCGCCCTCACCCCAGGGGCCCCAGGATGATGATATTCCGTTTTAGGCGTTTATAAGAGAAAAA
>JAUWOH010000359.1 GCA_030612225.1 Desulfobacteraceae bacterium | reverse complement strand
GACCCACAATAAGAATAGCATGGAAGTTGCTGATAACCTCCTCGGCATTACAATGGAAAAAGAGGGCATATCGACTATGGTCTCTGTAAATTTGAATTAACGCCCTTCGGGCTGACTTTCAGGCTGTTGTTATATTGTTTCTTCGTAGGGGCGATCCTTGTGATCGCCCTGATTAAGGCGAATACAAGATTTGCCCCTACATCGTGCCGATAAAACAGTAACACTATGGAAAAAAAGGACCTGCAACATTTTTTAGAAAATTCAACTTTTAAAAACTTCTTAGTTCCGGCTTGTCCGCGTTGGAGATATTGTAGGGAAAAAGAAGGAAAGTGAGTGAAATGAACTTCAAAAAAACCATTCTCTGCATCGGAGCCGGCTATGTTGGCGGCCCTACCATGGCCATGATCGCTTATAAATGTCCGCAATATAAAGTTACTGTAGTTGACATCAATCCCGAACGTATTGCCCAGTGGAATTCGGATGATCTCCCCATTTATGAACCCGACCTTGGTGAAATTGTAAAAACTGCCCGTGGCAGAAATCTCTTTTTCAATACAGATATCGAAAAGGGAATAAAAGAATCCGAAATTATCTTCGTCAGCGTGAACACGCCGACCAAGACATACGGGACCGGCGCGGGCATGGCCGCCGATTTACAATACTGGGAAAAAACGGCGCGACAGATACGCGACTGCGCGGACTCACACAAGATAGTTGTGGAAAAAAGCACCCTTCCTGTGAAAACCGCTCTGGCAATGGAAAGGATTCTTACCTCGATGAACAATGGTATCCGTTTTGATGTCCTTTCCAATCCGGAGTTCCTGGCAGAAGGAACGGCCATTAAGGATCTGGAAGATCCTGGTCGAGTTTTGATCGGATCCAGGGAAACACCGGATTGTTTAAAGGCCAGGGATGCACTGGTCGAGATTTATGCCAACTGGGTTCCAAAGGAACGAATTATAACCTCTAATATCTGGAGCAGCGAGCTCTCCAAGCTTGTGTCAAATGCCTTTTTGGCACAGAGAATTTCATCAATTAATTCTATCTCCGCCCTCTGTGAAAAGACGGATGCCAACATAATCGAGGTTTCCCGGGCTGTCGGCATGGATAGTCGTGTTGGCAACAAGTTCCTGAATACCAGCGTAGGCTTTGGCGGGTCATGCTTCAAGAAGGATATTCTGAATCTGGTCTATATTTGCCGCTCCCAGGGTCTTGATGAGGTGGCAGATTACTGGGAAGGTGTCGTCAAAATCAACGATTATCAAAAAGAGCGCTTTATACTCAATATGTTAAGCGCCATGTTCAACACACTGGCAGGTAAGAGGATCTGCCTTTTCGGTTTTGCCTTCAAGGCAAATACGGGCGACACAAGAGAAAGCCCTGCCATATCGATTGCCGGAAGATTAGCAGAAGAAAAGGCCGATTTGATTATAACCGATCCACAGGCCTTGAAAAACGCGATGATAGCTTTGAGCGATGTAAACGGTGAAATAGACTATGTTAAAGATCCTTATGATGCAGCCGCCGGTTGTGATGCCATCGCCGTGATGACCGAGTGGGATATATATGCGGGGCTTGACTTTGAAAAAATATACAAGTCAATGACCAAGCCCGCCTTTGTCTTCGACGGCAGAAATATTCTTGATCATGAGAAACTGTTTGAAATCGGCTTCAATGTCTATCCAATAGGCAAACCGGCCCTTACACACTTTTAATCACAGCAAATCTTTACCACAAAGGAGTCTTTTTGAAAACTCAAAATCGTATTTTAATTACCGGTGGCGCCGGATTTCTTGGCTCCCATCTCTGTGACCGCCTGGTAGAAGAAGGCCATGATGTTTTATGCCTGGACAATTTTTTTACCGGCGGAAAACAGAATGTGAGCCATCTGCTCGGGAAACCCAATTTTGAACTGATACGTCACGATCTGGTACAGCCCATCTTTCTTGAAGTAGATGAGATATATAACCTGGCCTGTCCTGCTTCCCCCATTCACTACCAGCGCAATCCTGTTAAAACCGTAAAGACCAGCGTAATGGGGGCCATCAACATGCTCGGTCTGGCCAAAAGAGTAAAAGCCAAAATACTGCAGGCCTCCACAAGCGAAATTTATGGTGATCCCAACGTTCACCCTCAGAAAGAAGATTACTGGGGTAATGTCAATACCATCGGGATCAGATCATGTTATGATGAGGGTAAGCGTTGCGCCGAGACTCTCTTTTTTGATTATCACCGGCAAAACATGGTCAATATCAGGGTGGTACGGATTTTCAATACCTATGGGCCGAGAATGCACCCGAATGATGGGAGAGTAGTCAGCAACTTTATTGTCCATGCCTTGAAAAATCAGGATATAACAGTTTTCGGTGACGGAATGCAAACCCGTTCATTTTGTTATGTAGATGATTTGATAGAAGGCATGATACGCATGATGAATGGCCCGGATGAATTCACCGGCCCTGTAAACTTGGGGAATCCTGCTGAATTTACTATTCTTGAACTGGCTGAAAAAATCCTGAAGATAACGGGGTCACGGTCAAAAATTGTTTTTGCGCCTCTTCCTCAGGACGATCCGCGGCAGCGTCAGCCGGATATCAGCCTTGCTTTTGAAAAACTCAATTGGAAACCGTCCGTAGAGCTGAATGAAGGTCTTGAAAAGACGATAGGGTATTTCGAAACCATTTTATAGGACGAGTCAGTAAATTCCGGTTAAGTTTTTGCGTATGAGTGCTAATCCTCCTTGTCAAAAGTTTGGTGACTCTTGATAAGAAAGAGGTAATGGAAAATGAAATCCATGAACACTTCCTATGTTTATGAAGCACGATTTCAGCAATGAGCCAGGGAAAACCAGAAATTTTTTTGTTGATAATAAAGTGAGTTAGTGGTATTTAAATGCAAAATACTGGGAGATCGTTCAACGGTAGGACAACGGACTCTGACTCCGTGAATTCAGGTTCAAATCCTGGTCTCCCAGCCAAATAAAAATAAGGGGTTAGCCGATTTTGGCCAACCCCTTTATTTTTGCTTGTTACTCTAATAGCCAACCTTTTTTGCCATTAAAAAACAAGGAATATGTAAAAGGGACAGGAATATCAAGCATATATCGTAATAGCTCAATAAATAGGGTCAACCACAAGCATGTAAGAGTGATTGTGGATCGTAGCCCTTTACGGCTTGAGACTTGAAATTGGAAATTAGAAATTGGGGGGCGATAAAATAAGTTTACGAGTTAACAGCACAAAAGCCGGGAGGCCAAATTTCTAATTTCTATTTTCTAATTTCAATATTCAGTAAACGCTTACCGTGGATCGAGACCAACACTTTAAAAATGTAATCCCCTATTTATTGAGCTGATACCTGTATCCCTCAAGTGTTACCTTAAGAAGGCTTCGCAATCATCAACCACAGCAATGGTTTTGGCATCTTAATCAACAACGTCCCCAACTCTCTGATTCGTTTGGATAACCTTCTTTTCAATGCGGATGGCCAGATTCTCGTTGAAATCGAACTCGGTAATTCCCGCCCTTTCGTTGACCGCACCGGGAAAGCTTTTCTTATGCCCAATGACCAGGGCACAAAGCTTTTTCAGCGGAGTTATCTCCTGATCCTCGCTTTCCAACTCGGACAGCTGCTCTTGAATCTCCGTTAAAGAAACGATGCCCTTCTGTGTTAGTTTTTGAATTAAAGCGCCTGTTAAGCGGGGCAGAGTTTCCACTACCTGTGCCGAATAA
>JAUWOH010000492.1 GCA_030612225.1 Desulfobacteraceae bacterium | reverse complement strand
TCACCATAATGAACCAGTATTTTACCCAGATGACGGAAGCCATTAAAGAAAACCGTGGCCTTGTTCTCCAGTATGTCGGCGATGAGATTGAAGCGGTATTCGGAGCCCCTGTAAGCTATGACGACCACACGGATATGGCTGTTAAGGCAGCATTGGAAATGAGAGGACGACTGATTGCATTGAATAAAAGCTTTGAGAAACAAGGATTCAGTCCACTCCAACACGGGATCGGCATTCATACCGGAGCTGTATTAGCAGGCAATATCGGGAGCAAAGACCGAATTTCATACGCTCTTGTAGGCGATACAGTAAATTTGGCCTCAAGAATCCAAGGACTTACCAGGGAGTTTTCCTGTGATGTCATCCTTAGTCAAACCACTAACAGCCTTCTAACCGGCAATTTTAATGCCGAGCAGTTGCCTGCTGTTAATGTCAAAGGCAAGAAAGAAAAGGTGTTGATTTATAAACTAGTAGATCATGCTTGATGGCGTCGTAAAAAGACGCTTTTCAGAAATTTTTCGTGGATAGCGCTGAAGAATAGCGCTGATGCTTCACTTCGTGTCACTATAGTGCCAAAATTTGAATCTGGCGCCGCTTGTCCCGTCGAAGCTTCAGCGAAGTCGGAAGATTTGACAAAATGGGACGTTTTGAAACTGGCTCTTTAGTTAGCTTTTTTCCTCCCGCCTTGAAGAGCACTGATAAGGAGAAATTCATGGTTGACGGCGAGTCTGATAAAAATGAACGTTTATATGAGACCGATGCTCTTCTATCATGCGTGGAAATCGGAAAAGTCTTAACTTCCACACTTGATTTAAAAAAGATACTTGAGCTTATCATGGTAAAAGTCAGCCAATTGATTGAGGCTCAGAACTGGTCCCTTCTTTTAAAGAATGAAACAACAGGGGAGTTAACCTTTGATATCGTAGTCGGTATTAATCGGGATCTTATTAAAGGAGTCCGCCTGGAACCTGGTGAAGGTATTTCAGGACACGTAATACGGACAGGCATCCCAATGTTTTTATCAGGTGTTAAAGATGATCCTAGATTCAGTAGGAAAGTGGATGAACTGACAGGGTTTAAAACAAAATCAATTATCTGTGTTCCTCTTAAAATCCGTGGAAAGGTACTTGGGGTTATTGAAATCGTGAATGTTAAAAATATAGCTTTATTTGAAACAAAATACCTTCCCTTTCTTACAATACTTACAGACTATGCAGCCATTGCCATTGAAAATTCGCGGTTATTTGCAAAAATTCGACATATGAATGTAACGGATGAATATACAGGTCTTTATAACGCACGATATCTCCATCAAATTTTCGGAGATCTTATTGCAAATTCAGGCCGCCGAGACTCTGAATTTGCAGTTGTCTTTGTTGACATAGATGATTTTAAAACGGTTGTGGATTCGCATGGCCACCTGCTCGGCACAAAAATGCTGAAAGAACTTGGACAGACCATTACAGACTGTCTTTTTGAAAAGGATATCCTTGTTAAATACGGAGGGGATGAATACGTTATTATACTTCCGAACAGTAATAAACAGGAGGCTAAAAAAACAAACTGAAAAAATCCTATCTGCAATTAGAAAAACGACCTATCTGCAATCAGAATCCCGGCCGGTTCAGGTTACAGCAAGCTTTGGAATTGCCATGTACCCTGCAGATGCCGGGACAATAAAAGATCTCCTTGTTCTGGCAGATAAAACCATGTACAGGGTTAAAAACACAACTAAAGACGCTGTAGCTACATTATAAATAATGAATTTGTAAAAAGCCTAATTCATCAGGTTTTAGATTAATGTCATTGTCTGTTTTATCAAATGCTTAAAGCTTAAAACGTTTCGTAAAAAGCAGTTCTTTTGTTTTTTACGAAACCATCATAATTGACATTTTGTAAAAAGTGATAAAATTGCTTATCATGAACACATTCGG
>JAUWOH010000203.1 GCA_030612225.1 Desulfobacteraceae bacterium | reverse complement strand
CCGCATAACGGGATCTTCGATAGGCGTGGATTCTTCACTTTTTCTTCTGCCTTTTATCTTTTATTTTTTATCGCCGAGGTTGCTAGAAAATCCGCCTGTTCATTCTCAGCATGACCTGCATGACCTTTCACTTTTATGAGTTTTAAATCCTTGAATTTTGATATTGTTTCCCTGATAACATTAACAAGGGTTTGATTTTTCTTTGCTTTCCAGCCCAGGGCAAGTAATCCGTATGCATAACTGCTGTCAGTGAAAATTCTTACCGGCGTATCGGTCTTTTTCAGTTCTAAAAGACCTGTCTTTATTGCTTCCAGTTCCGCAATATTATTGGTTGCAATACCGATATATTTTGATATTTCCTTTTCGTGTTTGCCATACTTTAGCAGCACACCAACTCCGGAAGGGCCCGGGTTACCGGAAGAGGCGCCGTCTGTAAAGATGCAAACCGCATCGTGAGGTATTGGTTCTTTAAAGGTTTTAGGCTTGCTTTTTCTTTTTTGAGCCGGTTTTTTTTTGCCTGATATTTTGGATTGTCCTGTATCAATGGGCCCGACGCTTTTTTCGTGGACCCAGTACTCGTAATCCTGCTTTAGCTGGTATTTTATCAGTACCTTACCGTTTTTAACAATCAGGTTTTTTGATCCGTCCGTAGCTACCCAAACCTTGTTTTTCTTAAACTGCATTCGCGTCCAGTCGGTTTCTTTTTTATTTGCTTCAGGCATTTATGATCCCTTCTAATCAAACTATTTATACAGCTGAAACTTCCTGCTTATCTTTTTAAAATCATTTAGCTTTTTCATCCACGAATTTTCTATTTCATCAACATCTTCAAGCTTTTCGATACGCCTGCGTATTTCCCTGTCACCAATTATAAGGTCGATTGGCAAATTGCTGTAATCATATTCGTAAGGAGGGAGGTTAAATTCAAACCGGTCCTTATGGCAGGCTATGACAGCCTGAAGCAGCTTTAAGGTAGTTTTATAGGGTTTGTATTTATCAGGGTCGGTTATGTGAATCTGGAAACCTGTGCATGATTGATTTTCCCATTTATTTGATGTGGGTTCAAAAAGGGTTTGTCTGAGCAGGCCGCCAGGGATTTTATTTCCCCCAATAGTTGAAAGAATATTATTCGTATTGATAAATGGTGCACCGCAGAGCTCAAAGGGTTGGGTTGTTCCTCTTCCTTCGGAGATGTTGGTTCCTTCCCACAGTACCTGACCGGGATATACCATGGCGGAAACCGGTGTTGGCAGATTGGGGGATGGAGGAATCCAGGGAAGGCCTGTATCAACGAAATACATGGCTCTGTTCCAGTTTTTCATTTGGATTACTTCAAGATCGCACCCGATAGCAAAGTGGTTGTTAAATAAAAGTGCCAGTTCACCAATTGTCAATCCGTGGCGCATGGGTATGGGATATCGTCCGACAAAAGAAGCATAATCTGTGGATAAACAATTGCCTTCAACCGTGATACCGCTAATCGGATTTGGTCTGTCTAAAACAACAACTTTTTTATTGAAGCTTTTTGCAGCTTCAAGGCAGTAAGACATGGTATAAATAAACGTATAAACACGGGTTCCCGCATCCTGCAGGTCGATGATAAGAATATCTAGCGGATCAAGAATTTCTTTTTTGGGTTTTCGTGTTTGACCGTATAAACTGAAGACAGGAATCTGTAATATCGGGTCGGTTATATCATCCGACTCGATCATATTATCCTGCTTTTCAGCAAAGAAGCCGTGTTGGGGTGAGTACAACGCTTTAAGTTGTCCGGGAAAGTGAATATTAATGAGATCGCGTGCATGGGAAAGTTGCCTGTTAACCGATGCCGGGTTGCTTAAAAGCCCCAGGCGTTTCCCAAGAACCCATTTGGGAGGTGTTTTAATAAATTGTTCAAGTCCTGTTTGTACTGAACTCATTTCCTATTTTCCTGTAAGTCTGTGAGTTATTGATGAATTCGTAAAAAGTCGAATTCATCAGGTTTTAGGTTAATGTAATTATCTGTTTAATCAAATACTTAAAACTTAATACCTAAAACTTAAAACGTTTCTTGAAAATTTTGTAGTTTTCAGGATCAATCTGGCATAGTATAAGCTATTTGCACTATATAAATCAAGAACTCAAGTTTCATTAGGAAAGGGTACAAGTCTATTTTGACCCTTAGAGCTCGCGCAAAAATAACTTCACATTTTATGCATCCCGAATTCAGGCCAGCTTTGCCCGATCCTCAACTCCAAAATCCTCGAAATAGCTCGCTATTCCTGTGGTTTTGAAGCATCGGATCGAACAAATCTGACCTAAATCCATGCGCCTAAAATGTAAACTTATTTTTGCGCGAACCCTTAGTAATACTGCCTCCTATATTTTTCCTATATATTTTTTAATTTTCCTGTTATATTTTATAAGCTTCGATACTATTTGGTGACAGGGCAAATCTGCATTTTATCCTTATAGTTTATCATCCCGGGTTAAACATAGACCTGATCCCCATTGTTTATGAGAAAGAAAACTATGAAAAAATTAATTATTTTATCTGCTTTACTCGCTATTTGTGCAGTATCGTCTACCACAATTGCCGGGGGGAGTATACCTGCAAGTTCTCGATCAAGAGAGGCAATTTCCAGGGTAAAACCACAAATAAAGAAAGATTTTGCTGGCAAAAAGTTAAAGTTTGGTGCACCAGTTTACACCAGAATCTTCAAGGAAGAAAAAGAACTTGAAATATGGATAAGCCGGAACAAGCGTTTTACGCTTTTTAGAAAATATCCTATCTGCACCTATGGTTTCGGATCGTTAGGCCCTAAAACAAGACAAGGTGATGAGCAGGCACCTGAAGGCTTTTACTATGTAAAACCTGATAAGTTAAATCCTGTAAGTAATTTTCACCTTTCATTTAATCTAGGCTAACCAAACAAATATGATCGAATCCATCAAAGAACAGGTGGTGCATTGATGGTGCATGGAAACTGTGTATCAATTGGATGTTATGCCATGACTGATGAAAAAATCGAGGAAATATATACTATTGCTGATGCGGCTTTTAGAAATGGCCAATCTTTTTTTAGAGTTCATGTATTTCCTTTCCGGATGACAATTGAAAACATGCAAAGACATAGGAACTCAAAGTGGTATCCATTCTGGCAGAACCTTAAGGAAGGCTATGATTTTTTTAAAAACCATGGAAATACTCCACCAAACGTTGAGGTAAAAAACAGACGGTATGTGTTTAATAAATCAGAATAAAATACGGTTAACAATTGCAGACCTTAAGGAAAAAGATGTCAATCCCTTGAAAAAAGAAAGGTTCAAGTCTACTTTCAACTCTTATCAATATTGATGAATTCGTAAAAAGTCGAGTTCATCAGGTTTTAGTCCCGCCTGAGGCGGGATTAAGTTTTATGTTTTATGCTAATGATATTACCTGTTTTATAAGATAATTAAAACTTAAATCATAGCCTGCTGGAAATTCCCCATAATGGTTTAACACCTCCACTCTTTATCCTTTGATAAATCGAGCTTTTATTCACCCTCCTGCAACGCAGAATTTACACCCTGCATATTTTATAAGTTCATTATAGAGAACTTACGAAATTTATAATCAAAACATAAAAGCATTTTTTCATTCAAAACCTAAATAAATTTAATATGAAATAATATTGAATAGTTAAACTATTTATAAGGTTATTTATAAAATTTAAACAATTTGCTTGACAAGGTACATTATTAGATATATTATTGATTAAACTATTTTAGTTCATCATGATGAACATAAATATTCAGGTATTAGTTCTTAGTTACAGAAGGATTCATTACAACAGATCCAGTTTGCATGATTAAAAAATAAGGAGTTTAGGCCGTGTTAACGAAAGTACTTGTTTCTGATCCGAAAAAATGTACAGGTTGCAAGCTGTGTGAGCTTGCCTGTTCACTAAGACATGAGGGGGAGTGCAATCCGGATCTATCACGTATCCGTATAATTGATTGGAATAATCAAGGGATTTATCTGCCGGTTAGTTGCCAGCAATGTGAGGACGGGTCGTGTATGGCGGCCTGCCCGAAAGATGCTATATACCGGGATGATAAACTTGATCGGGTAATGGTTGACTATGATCGGTGTATTAGCTGCAAGATGTGTATTTCTGCCTGTCCCTTTGGGGCCATTAGGTTTGATGAAAACCGGGGGAAGATCATAAGGTGTGATCTATGCGATGGAGATCCGCAGTGTGTGCGTTTTTGTGATACAAAAGCCCTGGCATTTGTAGATACAAGCTTGATTTGCTACCCCCGCGTACGTGAATCGGCACGGAGGTTCACTGGAGTCATGCAGAGGTGTGCATGATAGGAGACTTTTAGTCCCGCCTGAGGTAAAAATTAGCATTTTTCAAAGATCTGTGTAGTTTTCATTGTTTAGGAGAAAAGGTAATGTCATATTTTCAGGTAAATGAAAATTGTAACGGCTGCCTGGCCTGTGTTCAGAATTGTCCGGCAGGTGCGTTGGATTCGGTGGATCTGGGTGAAAAGCGAACGCTTCGTCACAATATGGCCCGTTGTGCAAGATGCGGTAACTGCTGGAGAATATGCCCCCAGGATGCCATTGAATTTCAGCACTTATTGAAAAATGATTGGGATGAGGTGGCAACGCTGAATCTGGTCCGTTGCAAAGTTTGCGGTGAAACCCTTTATACAAAGAACTTCGGTGATGTATTGTCGGAAAAACTTGACACAAAGGTAGATTCCCTTTGTCCCATGCACCGTGAAGAACTCTCCAGGCTTGCTTCTGTGTATTTCTTCCCGGGTAAAAACAAAATGAAAATAGGTGAAAAAGATGATTGTAGGAGATCTTAAACCGGTTGAGGAAATTGTTTCCTCGATTTCAGATTTCAGAAAAATACTGGTTGTCGGCTGTGGAAGCTGTGTAACCGTTTGTCTTTCCGGCGGTGACAAAGAAACCCGTGAGCTTGTTCGAGAACTTTCACATACAGGATATTATAAAAATGATCCCCCCTATTTTTCCCATTCAACAATAGAACGCCAGTGCGAACTGGACTTTTTAACATCCTATCTTGAAATTCCCAAAGGTACTGAAGCAATATTGTCTTTAGGATGCGGCGCAGGCGTGCAAACCATGGCAAATGCTTTTGAACCTCTTCCTGTTATTCCGGCACTTAATACAACCTTTCTCGGGGCATCGGAGGAACCGGGCGTGTGGCAGGAGCAGTGCAGGGGATGCGGTGATTGTATGCTGGCCTATACAGCCGGTATATGCCCGGTGACTCGCTGTGCCAAGAGACTCCTTAACGGACCGTGTGGCGGATCTCGAGGAGGGCGGTGTGAAATTTATACCGATGTTCCCTGCGCATGGTCACTTATTTATTACAGGCTTAAAAAGCAGAATAACCTGAAATTTATGACAGAATATCGAGAACCCAGGGACTGGCGACCGGGAGGAGGGCTTGGCCCAAGGGAGCGCAGACGTACAGGGATTAATGGAAGTCCTGACCACTCGGCCCCATATCCGGTACAAAGGGATGCTTTAAATACCTGTGCCTAGG
Organism: Desulfobacteraceae bacterium; assembly: GCA_030612225.1. GTDB lineage: Bacteria > Desulfobacterota > Desulfobacteria > Desulfobacterales > JAUWMJ01 > JAUWMJ01. The sequence goes on along the minus strand of JAUWOH010000203.1, from coordinate 633 downwards.
GCTCGGTTAAAAGTAAATATCCGAGTCCAAAGGGCTCAGCCTTAATTACCCCTGTAAGGTGTTCCATCTTAAACACCACACGTTGCGAGTTACGGGTTTCGGGTTACAAACAGCGTTTTGTTTTTTTCTTACATTAAATATCATTGATTATTTTATACCATATTTTTTTCGATCATTATTAAGTAAAAAATTGAATTTTATCCGAGTAAGTTCAATATTTAATTGAGATAGAATTCATTTCATCACTCGCAACCCGCAACCCGTAACAGGTGTTAATCAATTCGGCATCTTGTTTGTCTCTGACTCCCGCAATGCTGGATCTTCGACGGTCCCATAGAACCAGGTTTTATTTGATAGAATAAAAGGATTTTTTAAAGAAGGGTTAGTATAATATGGTTAGAATTATTTTGGTTGCTTGGGAAAAACCATGAATGATGTTATAAATATTTTTGAAAATATACCTGATCATATTCCTGAAGAACTATTTCAGGAGATATTACAAACGGAAAACTTTAAAGTTGAACGTATTGTTTCCAAAGGGCATTCGTCGGAAGATGATCACTGGTACGATCAAGAAGAAAATGAGTGGGTAATTTTGCTCAAAGGAAGTGCCGGGCTGTTATTTGAGGGACA
>JAUWOH010000061.1 GCA_030612225.1 Desulfobacteraceae bacterium | reverse complement strand
CCTGAAATCCTCGCGCCTGCAGGAAACAGGGCATCTTTTCTGGCAGCTCTGGCAGCTGGTGCTGATGCTGTTTATTGCGGAATGAAACATTTTTCAGCCCGCATGATGGCAAAAAATTTCAGCCTGGAGGAATTTGCCTCTCTTACACGGCTGGCCCACGACATGGGGATTAAGGTCTATGTGGCTTTCAACTCTCTTTTAAAACCTGATGACTTAAACAGAGCAGCAAGACTCGCCGAGGCTCTGGGAAGATGGGTTAAACCCGACGCACTCATCATTTCCGACCTTTCTTTTGTAAAACTTGTCAAGCAAACGGGTTTTTCAGGAGAACTTCATTTATCGACACTGGCCAATGCGAGCTTTCCTGCTGCCTTGAATCTAATTCGAAAAAAGCTGGGAATAGACAGGGTAGTTGTTCCGAGGGAACTTAATATTGACGAAGTTAAAACTCTTGCCGGAGCCTGCCCGGATGGACTTGGTCTTGAGGTATTCATACATGGTGCTCTTTGTTATGCTGTTTCCGGAAGGTGCTATTGGAGCAGCTATTTTGGAGGCAAAAGTGGCCTCAGGGGCAGATGCGTTCAGCCCTGCCGCAGGTTTTATACTCAAAATGGTCAAAAAAAAAGATTTTTTTCATGTCAGGATCTCTCCCTTGATGTTCTGGCAAAGGTTCTTTTATCGGTTCCCGAGGTAAGAGCGTGGAAGATTGAAGGCAGAAAAAAGGGACCCCATTATGTTTACTATACAGTCAAAGCATACAAGATGCTAAGAGACTTCGGAAGCGATCCTGAAAGAAAGAAATATGCCCTGGGATTACTTGAGCAGGCACTGGGTCGCATAACTACCCATTATAATTTTCTGCCGCAAAGACCTCAAAACCCGATAAACATTAAAGGGCAGACCGGCTCCGGCCTTCTTGTCGGAAAACTGCAAAGCGAAAGCCACAGACCTTATCTCATCCCCAGAGAAGAACTTTTACCCGGTGATTTGCTTCGTATCGGGTATGAGGATGAGTCCTGGCATACTCTCCTTAAGGTTGGTAAATACATACCAAAAAGGGGACGGTTTTATCTAAAACTTACTTCAAAAAGAAAACCTCCCGGGGGTACTCCTGTTTTTCTAACGGACAGGATGGAAAAAGAGCTTAACGAACTTTTATCCGGACTTGAAAAAAAACTTGCTGATATCCCGGCACCGAAAGTCACAATTTCGGCAATAAATGCCAGGCTTCCCCGCAAGGCAGGAAAAACGGGAGTTGCCTTTGAACTTAACGTATACAGGAAAGCCGGAAAAGGGAAAATACAGGATCAAGTCGGTTGCTGGCTGTCAAATGAAGCCCTGAAAGGGCTTTTAAGGCATCTTTACTCCAAGATCTGGTGGTGGCTACCCCCTGCAGTATGGCCTGAAGGAGAGGATGAAATAGAGTCTCTTATAGCTCTTGCACTGAGAGGAGGGAGCAAAAATTTCGTGCTTAACGCTCCGTGGCAGATGGCCTTTTTCCAGGATACAATTAAGCGTGGCCGTGGCGGTTCTACTATTTCCAGATCGTACGGCAAAAGCTTAAATCTTTGGGCAGGTCCATTTTGCAACCTGGCCAATGCTCTGGCCATAGATGTAGCAAAATCGCTGGGTTTTTCAGGAGCCATTATAAGCCCTGAACTGGGCAGTAAAGATTTTTTTATGCTGCCCAAACAAAGTTCCCTTCCCCTGGGCCTTGTCATATCAGGCAACTGGCCGTTATGTATCTCTAGGATAATCTCTGAAGAAATAAAAAAAGAAACATTATTTGCAAGCCCCAGGGGCGAGCATGCCTGGATTAAAAATAACGGCCATGATTTCTGGGTTTATCCCAACTGGAAACTCGATATAAATAAGAAAAAAGATGAGCTTAAAAAAGCAGGTTACCGCCTATTTGTACATCTCCATGAACCTTTGCCTAAAGGAGTGAAATTAAAAAAAAGACCGGGAATGTGGAATTGGGATTTGGGACTTCGGTAAGGCACGAAGTGCCGACCGCTTCGCTTGATGACCGCTACACTTGATGAGCACTTCGTTTAAGGAGCGCTTCGCTTTAGGCTTTAAATCCCGGATATCGGGATGCTCCTCAAGGCTGAAGGCCGCTCATCAAGTCGCGAAGCGACGCTCAGTGCTTGCCATAGCAAGCACTACCGCTTTTGCCTGAGTCGCTCCATCGCAAGGCGCAGACTGGTCTGCATCCGTTTGACTGCCTGTGCCAGCATGCCGATTTCGTCTTTCGACGGAATGTTGATCTTCATATTGAGATCTCCGAGACTCATGCGCTCAGCTACCTCGGTTAATTTCTTGATGGGTGTAACAACAACTCTTGCGGAAATCCATGCAATGAACAATACAAGCACAATAGTAAGTATCAGCAAAGTTACGGCAAACTTCTGCATTCGTTTTAAACCGGCGAAAACTTCCTGTTCCTCCTGCTGAATTGCAAGTGCCCAGCCATAATTGATTCCCCTTATGTGCCCGATATACTTTTTTTTATTTTCACCTTTAAAGACGAATGTTTTTGTTGTCCATCCACCTTTTCTAAAGGATGCAACCAGGGGATGGGAGCTCAATTTTTTTTGTTTTAATGCATACTGCTTAACCTGGTGAGCAACAACTTTATCCTTCTCATCCACTAAAAAAGCAAAACCTGTCTTTCCCTTTTTCCACCTGGCGATATGTTTCGATATTTCATCAATAGTCATTGCAGCAGCCATCACACCTACAAGTTTATCTTCGGACATAATAGGAACTGCCAGAACAAGAGCCGGCTTTTTGGATGTTTTACCTGTTAAGGTCTGCCAGCTTAGTTTTTTCCCATCGATTATGTCTTTATAATATTGCCGGTCGCCATAATTCTTTAGCTGCGCATCATCACTTCTGGCCACATTTCTTCCATCAGTTCCTACTGTGAAGGCCAGGTATACGTAGGGGTATTTTTTGTGGATTTGTTGTAGAACAGGTTCCTGATTTTGACGATCCATGGAAATAACAGATGGGAGCTGTGCCGCAGATTTCAGCACCCATATATTATTATCGATCCAGCAGTTTACCTGATTTTCCAGGCCCTGTGCAGTCAGGGACATGAGAAGCTGTGTGTCATTTCTAATTCTAGCGCTGTTTTCTTTATACGTAACTCCCCAGAAAATTGCCATTGGAATCAGGCTTACAAGCAGCATTACAATGATGATTTTTGCAAACAAGCTAAAATAAGCTTTTTTCTTAACAAAATTCGGAGAAATCTCTTCTTCCTCAGGGGTATCAGCAACACTATTGTACGGCTCCTCGGATGCTTCAGGCTTTTGTTTGGATACTGTTATTATATTTGCACATGAGTTACACTTTAATCTAGCCGTGTCTCCTTTAATCTTTTTTTCATTTACTCTATATGTTTTTCCGCACTCATCACAGGTAATTTCTATCATAATACGGTCCCTCTGCTCTACAATCGATTTTGTTTCATTATCTCGATCATGGTTTTTTTAAACTCGATTTGATTATTTTCTTCCGGAATTTCCCGTGCAATATTGCTAATCAGCTCCGCAGCCCGGTGCCCGGGTATTTCGAACATTTTCAGTTCCATTCCAGCTACTGTATCTTCAATCAAAATCTGGGCCATAGGGCCAATTGCCTGCGACAAGTTTAATCTTAAATCAGCAAGAAATTTTTTGCTGAGAAATTGACCCCTTTTTTCAACAAGCTCAATAAGCTTGAGCTTAAGAAGTTTGGACAGTATCTGGTTCAACATGGAGATATCCATGCCGGCTTCATTGGATATTTGAAGAAGGTCCTTATCTTCATCGATTACCATAAGCAGACGGATCATATCAGCATTCAGACTGATTTTATCGCCATCCGGCAAGGCAACTTTTCTGAAGAACATTTTTGGCTGTCCTGGAGAAATAATATTCATTGAATACCTGTATGGTTGAAAATGCCTATAATTATTACTAAATAGTGCCTTCTATATTAACGAAAAAAGCGCTTCTATGTCAAGGGGAAAGTAATTAATCGCTTAGCAACATCATATCGACACCTTGTTGTCGATTTCAACCAGCATGTTGTTTTCACGTTGAAAGATTATGTTGCGAGTTACGGGTTGCGGGTTAAGAGTTATGAAAAGAAAACCATCCTTTTTATAACCCGCAACTCGCGACCCGCAACCCGGCATGTTATTCACTGCTCTGAAAGAGTACCATTTTTTATCATTTTGCTTTGAAAGATGCTTAGCTGTTTAAGACCTTTTCTACTTTTTTCTCCAGTTCTTCCTTATCTATGGGCTTAACGCAGTATTCACCTGCTCCCAATTTTGAAGACTCCAGCGCTGTTTCAACGGTAGGATAGCCGGTTAGTATAATAGCCTTTATTGATGGTGAAATGCTTTTTAGTTTTTCCAGCACATCGATACCGCTCATTTTTTTTAACTTTAAATCAAGAATTGCAAGATCTGTTTCATTGAACTTAACATGGTTTAAAGCATCTTCTTCTTCTGTAAAAACAAAGACGTCATGTCCTTTTTTTTCCAGAATCCGTTTGATAAGGTTTCCTGCGTCTTCTACATCATCTAATACCAATATGCTTGACATCTTCTATCTCCATTTCTTTCTTTTCGCCTGATACGGGCAGATGTATTGTAAAAAGGGACCCTCCAGAACTTTTCACATCGTTGCTTTCAGCGGGAGGAGGACTTTCAACTTCTATCTTGCCTTTATGTTCCTGAATTAAACCGAAAGTTACTGCCAATCCAAGACCGGTTCCCTTTCCCACAGGCTTGGTTGTATAAAACGGATCAAATATCCTGTCAATTTTACCGGACGAAATTCCGTCCCCTGTGTCGAGAACGCTTATAATCACTTCATCAAGTTGTGCATCATAATGCGTTGAGATGGTGATCATACCTTCTCCGCTAATGGCATCAAAAGCGTTGTTGACCAGGTTTATAAACGCCTGCTTAAGTTTTTCATTATCCCCCACAATAGCCGGTAAAGCAGGTTCCAGCCGGCGGGCAAGGGAAACCCGGTCTAGTTTAAAGGTGTGCTCTACAACTGTTAGTACGTCTTCTATGGTCTCGTTGATATTCAGCAGTTTCATGGTGCTTTCGGTGCGACGGGAGAATCTGAGCAGGTCTGCGACAATCTTTTTACAAATCCTGGTTTGTTTTTCTATTATCTTTAAATCATTATAAGCCTGGCTCTCCGGTTTTACTTCTTCGAGCAGCAACTGGGCATATCCTAAAACAATACCCATGGGGGTGTTGATTTCATGTGCAATACCGGCGACAAGCTGACCGATGGATTCCATCTTTTGTGCCTGTGCAAGTTGTTCCTGAACACGTTTGAGCTCTGTAATGTCCCTGCCGCTACATAACAATCCTCCTATTTTACCGTCAGCCTCATAAACCGGAATTTTAACCACGTGAAGCCATTTAGTTCCTTCACGGCCGGAAATTTTGCACTCCTTAAACAGGGGGTTGCCGGATTTCAAAATATTGTGGTCTTCCTTAATGTATGTTTCAGCGCGTCTTTCTGAAAAAATATCAAAATCAGTTTTACCGATAATTTTTTTCTCCTGTCGGCCGATTAAATCACAAAATGACTTGTTTGCTGAAAGATAAACAGACTTGTTGTTCTGGAGGAAAACAAAATCAGGTGTGGCATCCAGTACGGTCTTTAAAAGCTGTTGTTGTTCTTTCAAAGTTTTTTCGGCATTTTGAAGTTCGGATAGATGAGTTTTTAAGGACAGCGCCATGGAGTTAAAACTTTCGGCAAGGCTCTGGATTTCATCACCTGAACACCTGTAATAAACATGACAGTTTTTACAACTCTTTATTTTCTGGGCATATTCACCTTCAATGCAGTCAGGGCACATTGTGCCTGCTATATACCAGCAGCGATGATAAGTTTTTCCATATGCCGGGCATTCTTTTTTGTTGCAGTTCATAATTTCCCAGCAGTTTTTTTTAAGCAAAGGAGCTACCTGGATATCAAGATTGCCCAAAAGTGCCTGTTCCGAAGATTTATGAAGGATTTTTATTCGGCTGGTTACAGGAAGGGCAAGGGCTGTACCTACGAATACCGCTATAATTATAACGATACCGGTTGACAGAAATGTACTCCTGATAAGACGATTGATCACCTCCTGGATTTTAGTCCTTAACAAGCCTATGCGGATTGTTCCAAAGCGATCCTTGTCAATTATTATAGGGAATGCGTAATCGTAAATAAGCTGTTTGCCGGTATCGAGCAGGCGTATGCTGTACTTATGAATGTCTGATACGGAATTTGCCTCTTTTAATTCTATTGGGAAACCGCCCTTGAAAGTATGGACAAGTGGTTTTCCTTTATCATTCAGGACAAATGTATAAAAAATGTCGTCGCTTAGCCGAACCGTTTCATCCACAAGGGTTTTCATCCTGAAGAAATCCATGGCAAGAACGGGTTCAGCCATTCTGGCGGCAAGAATGCTGCCGATTGAAATTCCGCGGTTTCTGTTTTCCTCCAGCAACGCTTCTTTCATAATCATGCTGACAACAAAAAGGATGACGATGCCAAGAAGCAAAAGCAGAGAAAAAAGACCTAAGTAAATTTTGCTGCGAAAACCGAGTTTCATTTTAAAATCCGATAACCAACTTGGTCAAGCCTGTTGGAATGAAGGGTAAATCCCAATTTGTCTGGGAACTATATATGGATTGATGATTGTCGATTGTCGATTGATGATTTAAGGTATTCTCCTTATTTTAATAAAAAAAGACAGAGCGTAGCGACTCAATAAATCGTCAATCTTCAATCGACAATCATCAATCCAGTGAAGATAAATAGATAACATTATTTAAAAACTCGCCGGTATGTAAAGAGGAATTTCATACAAGCTCTTAAAGGCTCAAACCAAGCTTGGCAGACAATTTCCGGACAAGATCAAAATCCTTGTCATCAGAGGGTATAATACCCATTATGTCGGCAGCCTGAAGTATCGGTTTATAATCTTTATTCTTATAATTGAGTTTTAAAAGAGCCTTTTTAATTTTTTCTACAATTTCAGGGGCCAGATCCTTTCTTGCGGAATAGACCCATCCTGGGTACCATCTGGAACTGGCAACAACTCTTATTTCGTTAATGTCAATTTTATCCGATACGACCTTCAGGGTTCCTTCCCGTATGGTACCGATGTCGTATTTGCCCGCATAAACTGCCAGGACCACCTTTTCCTGTTTGCCTCCTGGCCCTGGAGAAAAGGCAATTTCGCTGAAATCCGACTTTGTGAGACCATGGTTATAAAAATGCCCCAGGGGATAGAGGTATCCGCCTGCGGAAGTGGGATCAACGGCGATTAGCCGTTTACCCCGGCAATCGGCAATGTTTTTGATACTCCTGTTGTCAGAGCGGCAAATAATCTGACCACGGAAGTTTTTCCTGTTACCCACTTCAACAACACGGGAAAATGCACCGGCACCGTATCGGTTAGCTATTTTGACATAGACAAACGGGTTTGAATAGGAAATATCGATTCTCCCCTGCCCCACCATTTTTATATGTTTGTTAAATGTGTCGGGAAATATCTGCTTTATGTTCAGTCTCGTTTCTTTTCGCAGATATTCGACCAGTAAATGATGCCGGTGATAAGATACCGTATGGGAGTATTGGGGTAGATAGGCATAGGTGATAATATTTTCATCTTCTCTTAAAATAACCTGTTCCCTTTTGCTCAGGTCTATTTTTTGGGCTGGTTGCTCCTGGCTGCAGCCGACAGACAGAAAAAGAAAGATTAATATTGCGTTTAATATTTTTTTTTTCATTGATTAAATATCCTAAAGCCTGCCTTGTTTATCTAATTACGAATGAAAATTATCGCATTACTAAAGAGATTTGGCAAGATTCTTTTTAGGGATTCTTTTTAGGTGGCAGTTTTACAGACAAGAGAATAGTTGAATAATTTTGAGGAATTGGTGGCTGGCGGTCTCAGTTGTCGTTTGTTAATTGCATTTGCAGCTACTAACACCAATCAGACAAACGGTATCTTCAATAAGCAACTGACATTGTAAAAATATTCCGACTATAAGGTGAATAGGCAGAAGCCGGGAAATGGGTGTCCACTATTAACCAAAAAAACGGTCGGGACAAAAGCGACCCGGCCGTCTATAGTAAGTTGAAGTTAATTAGCTATATTTTCTTATATAACCCCCTTTTAATCGACGGATTTATAACCGTGTGGTTTTGAAAATACCGGCGCTGCCAGCCTGGTGGATTTCTTCGAATAAAGAGCCAGTTTCAAAATGTTCAATTTCGAAGTCTACGCTTATCTGTTCGAGATCAAGGAAGGCGAAAATTTTAACCACAGGAATACATGTAGTATTTCGAAGATTAAAATTCGAGCCTGACGCAGATATCGGACAGATAAGCGCAGACTTCGAAAGGGGACGTTTTGAAATTGGCTCTAAAGTTTGGCACAGGTCGGGCATAAGGCATAAAGATTGGGTGAATTTTTAATAAACCCCGTTTCTGATTTTGTCAGTTATTCCTCCAACAGACGAAGACAATCCTGTGGAACTCGATGGGTTCCTTTGTCCACAAGGCTGACTTCAACAAGGGCATCCGGATCATTAATTACTGTGTCAGGGTCTGTTATTATTCCATGAAGACCCACAAACTCATCCATGTAACTTTGCCATCCTTCGTCACCAGATTTCTTAAATATTTCGATTTTATCCCCTCTACGAAACATTTTCACCTCCATTTAGTGTACCGTTCATAGGTTCAGGGTTCAACGTTCAAGGTTAGGGACAAGGACAAAATTGAAGACCCTAAGTTCTCGAAAAAAATGCTGGTTTTGCCACATAATTGCCAATGCACCGCCAATTTTCAGATTGGGAATGACAGAGCCGGGCTTGTCTCGGCGAAGCTTTCAAGCGAAGCCGGGCCTGTCCTGACGTAGCTTTCAAGCGAAGCCGGACGCTACTCACATAAATACGATTCCAAAACGGAGCCATCAGACAAGAATGCAACCTTGAACCCCTGAACCTTTGAACCTGTGAACGGCTACAAAAGATATAATCTATTTACAATACAGGAATGATTTCCTCGTCATGCTGTTTTGCTGCCGTTTTCCTGGAACATGCAACACAAAGTATTCGTCCGTCGGCAACTTTGGCTATATTATTAATCCGTTTACTTATGTAATCATGGTATTTTGCAGGCCCGAGAACAGTACCGCACATTTCACAATATTCAAGTTTAAGCCGATTTAAAATGGTCCCACATATGGATAAAACTCTTTCATCCTTTATATCCATAATTTGCATAGCATCATTAGGACAATTTTCAGCGCAAGCACCGCATGCAATGCAACGGTCAGCGATATCCCTGAAATCGGTCTTAACAGGGTGAGCAAAGTCGAAATATCCCAGTTTTAGCGCATTAATTCCCATCTTGTCTCTGCATACTTCTATACATTCTCCGCATCGACGGCAGATGTCACATCGCAGACACCTTCGTGCCTCCTCCCTGACTGTATTCTCCGAATAGCCGAGTTCCACCTGTTGAAAGGTAACACGTCTTCTATTATAATTAAGCAGAGGCATCTCAGGCCTTTTCAGATTCATTTTAGTGCTTGCAGGGACTTCGATAAAATCGATTCGGCCGCGGCGAACCGGAACCGGTGGTAATTTAGGCTGTGGTATGCCTGATAGGTAGCGATCTATGGCTTCAGCAGCTTTTTTCCCGCCTCCGATGGCTTCCACAACCGTAGCAGGACCCAATACCGCATCACCTGCAGCAAAGATTCCCTCCATGGAAGTTGCCATACAAGCTCTATCTACGTTAATAGTATTTCGCCGTGTCCACTTAAGATCAGACAAGCTGTTTAGTGGTTCCTGGTCAATTTTCTGGCCGATTGCGGCAATTACTGCATCTGTCTCTATAAAAAAATCGCTACCTTCCACAGGTACCGGAGATTTCCGGCTACTTCCCTCTTTAGAAACAAGTTCCGCCCTCAGGCAGCGAAGGGCAGTCACCTTTTTGTCTTTTCCGACAATTTCAACCGGAACAGTAAGAAAAGACATTCTGATATCCTCTTCCTCCGCCTGCTCAACTTCTTCTATATCTGCAGGCATTTCAGAATGAGTTCTCCGGTAGGCTATGGTTACCTCCTCGGATCCGAGTCTTATGCAGGTTCTTGCGGCATCAATGGCAACATTCCCTCCGCCGATCACTACCACCTTTTTTCCGGGAGCCTGACGATCTCCCAAAGCAACTTTCCGCAGCAGGTCAATGGCATTTATAACCCTGGGATATTTTTTTTCTCCGGGAATATTTAAAGCAAAGGATTTATGTGCACCGACTGCAAAAAGGAAAGCTTCAAAACCTTCAGATTTTAATTGCTTAAGTGTAACATCCTTACCGAATTTAGTATTAAAGCAAAATTCAACGCCGAGCTCCTGTATCAAAGCAGCTTCCCTGTCTATAACTTCCCTGGGTAGCCTGTATCTGGGAATGCCCACCATCATCATTCCCCCTGCCATGGGCAGAGCTTCAATGATCCTTACAGTATAACCCATGAGCGCCAGATAATAGGCGGCGCTCATACCGGCGGGGCCTGCGCCTATGATAGCAACCTTTTTGTTTTTATCCGGCATCTTTTCAGGATTCCTGTACTGTCTGTCAGAAAGAGCCCTTTCTGAAGCAAATGCCTTTAAAAACTTTATGGAAACAGGGGTGTCAATACGTCCCCGCACACACATGAATTCACATGGTCTGGTACACACAAGCCCGCAAACCCAGGGAAAAGGGTTGTCCTTACGTATAACCTCTATGGCCTCTGCATCGTGTCCCATTCCGATGAGTGTAACATATGCCGGCACGTCTATTCCTGCAGGACAAGCCATTTGGCAGGGGGCGGGCGCCAGTTTAATACATGCACCTGATGTACAGTTGTGGGTTTGAACATGGCTGATGAAAACTTCTTCATGTTCGATCAAAGCAATATGAACGAAGGCTCCTGTTTCTTTGCAGATTTTTCCGGGACCATGGTCCATTAACTCCTTTGACAGGGACGAAATGGCCTGAACATGTTTATCCCCGGCTCTTCCCCAGGCAATATCATCCAGGAGTTCAAGAAGCTCCTCTGCGATCCGCCTGCATTTGGGATCTTTAAGCCGGCCGGAGTCTATGATTTCTTCTAATTGAACGATTGTATTGTTGACGGGGCAGGTTGAAATGGGCATATCTTTTTACCTCTTAAAAATTGATGGTTACGTAAAAAGGCGAATTCAGCAACGTCGATCCCTGTAATGCAGCCTTGAGATATCATAAGACCTTTACAAGCTTGCCGGTATATGTCTATCATAGCTTCGGAGCAAGCATCCTCCTGTCTTTTACTGCATGCAATTTAGCACAGGTGGGGCAAAGCTTGTGATGTTCTTTTGTATCGGGGTGAGAGCCCTCAAGCTCTTGTACATGTTTTAAAAACTTGACGGTAGCAAACCGCCTTCCACATATTTCGCATCTCTCAAGAGGATGTCTTCCGATAACCTCATCCCTTATCATTATTTTTCTTACATTTCCTTTATCTTCCGATCTGATAGCACCGGTCGGGCATATATTAACACAGGTTCCGCACCCTATGCAGTCGCCTGTTTCTGAAGGAATCACATAATTCATCCCTTCTCTTTTAACTATCTTGAGCGCCTTTGCCCCTATAATATCTTTACAGATTCTGACACACAGGCGGCAGCGAATGCAACCATCAGGTTTTAACCCTGTAGTAAGCCCGAATTCTTCACCAATTCGATGGATAATGTCAGCACGGGGAGCCATCTTTAAAAGATCACCAATCGCTTTGTTCCTTAACTGATGTACCATCGCGCTTTCGGTTGTTATCTCCAATCCTTCCTTGGTTTTGATTGCACATGACAGTCTGGTTTTAGGAGGCTTATTCTTTTCCTTTACTTCAACAACACAGAGTTTACACGATGCGCCGGGTACCAGAGCATGATGAAAGCAAAGGTGTGGAGTTTTAATACCCTTTTCTGTTAATATCAAAAGAAGTCTTTTGCCTTTTTCTACCTCATGCTCCTCGCCGTTTATAGTTATCTTAACCATATTCTCCATAGCAATATTTCCATTAATACCTTAAAAGTTATTTTTT